>CAUPYN010000054.1:0-10520 GCA_963515575.1 uncultured Campylobacter sp. | reverse complement strand
ATAGAGGCCTTTAGCGTCTCGAAGTAGCCTGATTTTACGCTAAGTTTATAAAGAAAAATCGCGCACAAAATAATCCAAGCTATCGGCCAAAGCCCGTAGAAAAAACCGTAAGCAAAGCTCATAAACGCCGTAACTGCAGGCATCTTATAAAATATAATCGCCACGGCAAGGCTGGCTGCAACGGTTAAAAACGCCGCTACGTAGCCTTTTAGCTTAAAAACCGTCAAGCAGAGCAAAAACACGGCTATGGGCAAAGCCGCCGCAGCCGCGCTGAGCCAAATATTGCCTGCGGGATCGTAATTTTGCAAAAACACCTCTTGCATCAAATCCTCCTAAATTTAAAATCTCGGCGAAATTTTAGTGCGATTTCAAGCTTAATGCAAAATAAAAATCACATTAATATTTCGCTTTAAGGTTTGGGATTTGCGCCGTAAAAGTTGCGTAAAACGGTAATACGAAAAAAGACAAATTTAGCCGAGACTAATTTGGGTATAAAATTTTACGAGCCGTCTATATTAGGCATTTTAGGAGTATAAATGTTACTAAAAGTAGCACACAAATATCCATTAAACAAAAATACGGTTTTTAAAGAAAAATCGTTAGATATCGCCGACTAGATAAAATTTTACGTTTTTGCGTCGGTTATTTAAATTTAATTATTTTTTTAAGCATTTGGCTAAATTTATAAAAAGATTCTGCGCTAAATCCCAGAAAAATAGCCGATATGCCGCTTAAGTTTAACGCGTAAGGGCTAAATTTAGACGCATAAAAACGCGACTAAAACTAGTAACTAAAATTTCACGAAAACGGCGGTTTTAAAGATTTTAGAGGGGCCAAAGTCGGCCTCTTACGCTATTTGCCCCGAGCTTTGCTTACGGTCGAGCGCCCCGCGTTAAAACGACTGTCGTTTTTTTTCGCCTAAAAGATACCGCCTTTTTCGGTAACGCCGATACCGCGCTTACTAAATTTACGCAAAAAAGTCGTTGCGTGCTTTAAGAGTTGCAAAAAGCCTGCGCGCGGGGAAAATGTGCTATAGACCAAAGCAGCAAGAAATCGCGCCCGCACGGCCGCATAATCTTGATACCAAGCTTTACGCCAGCCTACCATCTCGTAAACAAAAGCGCGCATCCCAAAAAACAAGGGCGGCGGCGATAGAGCGAATAAATTTTGCCTTGCTTTACCGAGCAGGCCTAGAGCAACGGGGCGCGGTAGGCAAAAATCGGCGCCTTAAGCGCTCGCGCAATCGCCGCACGTCTATGCTTCAGACTTTGTTTTATTTGTCCTAGCCTAAGCCGTACCGTCAAATTTAAAAAATCGCATCTTTGTGGCGCTGCAAATTCGGCCGGCCATTTAAGCTTAGCAAAAGAGGCGCTTACTGCAGCACAAAACGTTTCACGAAATCGGGCAAAGCCTCATAGACCGCAACCGAAGCACCGATAAAGTCGGCACGGGCTTTGAGGTTTTGAAACAAAAGGCTAGAAATTTTATAAATTTGCTCCGGATTTTGTGGTTAAATTTACGCCGGGAAGATCCGCGTCCTTGCGGCGCTAGACAAATAAATAGCGTAGCAAACGGCTCTTAAATAAGCAGGTAAAACAAGGCTTATCTCGCGGGCTTAATGCGCGGCTGATTTGCCGAATATAAGAGCCATAAAATTCGTATGCCAAGTATTTAAGCATTTAAATGGCGTCTTTAAATTTAAGCCCCGTAAAACAACTTTAAGGCACGCATAAAGACGGCTTAAATTTACAAGAAAAAAGAAGCTGGTTAGTTTTTCGTAAATTTAGCAAAGCAGCCGAATTTGGACGAAGTTAAATTTCGCCCAGTAGATAATCCGCAAATTTACGGCTACCGTACGCGTTTATACCGACTGCTAAAACAATGCCGGTGGATAAAGCATAAAATCACTAACCGCATAAAAGGCGAGTTTAAAAACCCAGCCTATACGTTTTTGACGGATTTTGCGTGACGAAAGCTTGTGCGCTAACCCCAAGCGGGCGAGGTCTGCACCGACGGGGATGTTCGCTCGTGCTCCAATACGGGTACTCTAGGCGATGCTTATCACTCTTTAAATTTAAACTCGCCTTTTTCCTTGCTCTTTTCAGACTGCGAGTGGATTTCCCTTTTCATCTGCTCGCTCACGCTTGGTTCGTCTTTTTGTATCTTTTGAAATTTCTTTTTTTCTGTCAGAATTTTTTCGAAATTTTTCGTAGTTTGCTTTTGCACTTCGCTCTCACAACCGGCAAATAAAAACAAAATCGGAATAAAAAGTAAAAATTTCATATTCAAGCCTTTCTTAAATTTGAGCCCGATTTTGGGCCCAAATTTAGATAACTGCGTATTTTGCCCATATACAAACGTCAAGTTCGTTTAGTTTAGCCAGCGTCTCTTTGGTTATCTTTTCATCGACCAGTACGACCGCAAGCGCCATCCCGTGATCGTCGCGTCCCAAGCGGAAGTCGGCGATATTTATCTTCTCATCGGCAAGGATAGACGAAATCTTAGCTATAACGCCCGGAACGTCGTTGTTTTTAAAAATAATCATCTTGCCTTTGGGTTTAAAGTCTGTTTTAAAGCCGTTTATGGTTACGATACGCTGCTGATTCTCGCCAAATACCGTTCCGCCGATCGTCACGACATCGCTTTGCGTCGTGATACGAACGGTGATCTTGTTTTTAAAAATACTATCGCCGCCGACGATGCTTTCGGTTTTTATACCCTTTTCGTCGCATAAAAATTTAGCGTTTACGTAGTTTATGCCGTCGCCCAAACTCTCTTTTAGCGCGCCCACGATAGCAAAGGTTAGTAAGGAATTTGCGTATTCGCTAATCTGCCCGTGAGTTTCGATACGGACGGCTTTGATCGCGTTTTTGTTGATTTGCGCGGCAAGAAACGCCATCTTGCTCGTAAGCTCGATATAAGGCTCTACGAAGGGAGGCAAATCCTCGGTCTTTATCGGCAAATTTAACGCGCTAGGATAGCTGATACCGCGAGCCGCCGAGATAGCCTGTTCGGCTGCGGCGATAGCGATATTTGCTTGAGACTCTAGCGTATTTGCGCCAAGATGCGGCGTGACGCTGACGTTATTTAACTCAAGTAGCGGGTGGTTAGTCGCGGGCTCTTTTGCAAATACGTCGATACCGGCAAACGCGATCTTGCCGCTTTTTAAGCCGTTATATAGCGCCTCTTCATTATAAAGACCGCCGCGGGCGCAGTTTATGAGACGCACGCCGTCCTTCATCTTTGCGATCTCGGCCTCGCCGATCATATCCGTAGTTTCTTTATTTTTAGGCGTATGGATCGTTATGAAATCGCAAGCGAGAATATCTTCGAAATTTTTAGTATAAACGCCGCCCATATCGGTTACTTTCGACGGATCTATATACGGATCGTAAGCGACGATCTTCATACCGAAAGCCGCAGCCCTAGCCGCCACGCGCGAGCCGATGTTGCCAAAGCCGATGACGCCTAGAGTCTTGTTAAAAAGCTCGACGCCGTACCATTTCTCGCGTTTCCAAATTCGGCCGATTTTTAGATCGTTGTGAGCGTACGGAAACGAGCGGGCGGCGGCTAGCATATGAGCCATCGTTAGCTCTACCGCGGCGATCGTGTTTGCCGTAGGGACGTTCATCGCGATAATGCCGCGTTTTGAGCAACCGTCGATATCTACGTTATCGACGCCCACGCCTGCGCGCACGAGAGCTTTTAAATTTTTTGCGGCATTTAAAAACGCTTCGCCGACTTCGGTCGAGCTTCGAGTGATAGCCACATCAGCCTCGCCTAAGATATCTAAAAGCTTGTCCTTTGGCACGTTTACCGCGTCGATTACTTTTATATCCTCTTCGCGATTTAAAATTTCAAAGCCGACTTTGTGTATCGCATCGCACACTATTATGGTTTTCATAGCTTGATCTCCTTAAAAGTTGAGTGTATATCATACGCCTTAAGTTCGTTTATAATACGGTTTAAAATACCGCTATCTTGCGTATTTATGTAGATTAAATTTTGAGATTTTTCATTTACCACGCTAAAATCTACTGGTATGTTTTTTAGGGTTTGCATAAGGCAAAACATGGAATAGATGTCGTTTTTATCAATCATTAGCTGATATGCACTCTTGGCGGTAGCTTCTGATTTATCTTTAAATTCTATAAATATCTCGTTGCTTGCTAAAGCGTAATTTTTCGGAGCCAAATTCGCCATTTCGCCGACCCAAGAGGTCTGCCTGGCGGTCAAATTTCGCTCCTCGCCGTTTTGCGATATTTTTAGCTCCATGGGCGCAGGTTCTTTTAAATTTACCTCCGCGTACTTATACAGCAAAGCGCCGCATATGCAGACGAAAATCAGCAAAAAAACCATCGCGCCCCAGAGCAGATATCGCTTCATTTACTTATGATAACTGTTCTTTGATGATGTCGCCCAAAGTAACCTTATCGTCGCTATTTATCTCGTTTAGCACCTCACGCTCCTTTTGTCTCGCAAGGCGTCTTACGCTTAGGCGTATTCTATTTTTCTTCTCGTCGATAAAGGCTATCGCGGCTTCGATATTGTCGTTTATATTTAGGCTTTCGGCGCTTACATTGCCGAGGTCTTCTTTACGGATGAGCGCATCGACGTTATCGCCGAGCTCTACAAACACGCCAAAATCTTTAATATCGCGAATTTTGCCAGTCACGATGTCGCCTACGTTAAATTTCTTAGCAAAAGCTTGTACCGGACTTTGTTTTAAATCTTTTTGGCTAAGCGAAATTTTTTGATCGTTAGAGTCGATTTTGATGATTTTTACCTCGACCTCGTCGCCTACTTTAAACAAATCTTTGCACTTATCGTTTCTATCCCAAGAAGCGTCTTCATTGTGAAGCAAGCCTTCGACTGCGCCGATTTTAACAAATGCGCCAAAATTCGTTACGCTAGTAACTACGCCTTTAGTAACGTCGCCTTCTTTAAATTTGGCCTTAAATTCGTCAAACGGCTTTTTGAGTAGATTTTTTAGACTCACTCTTAGGCGGCGATCTTTCGCGTCTATCTCGATAACCTCGACGTCAAGCTCCTCGCCATCGCTGATGTGATCTTTTGGATTTTTGATATTTTTATCCCACGAAATTTCAGAGATATGCAAAAAGCCCTCTATATCGTTGCCAAGATCGACGAATGCGCCGTAAGGCTCTATGTTGCTGACGGTTACTTTTATAGTGTCGCCAACTTCTAAACCGTCTTTTATCTCATCCCAAGGATCAGGCATCGCAGCCTTGATAGATAGAGATAGATGTTTTTTCTCATTATCGTATTTGATAACTTTTACTAAAACCTTGTCGCCTTCTTTGTAGATAGAGCCCGGATTTACCGGCCCTTTATAGCTTATCTCGCTATAATGCACGAGTCCGTCCACGCCGCCTATATCCACAAACATACCATAGGTAGTGATTTTTTTAACCACGCCTTCGATGACGTCGGTATTTTCGGCTACCGCAGATATTGCTTCCCTTTTTTTCCTTCTATCTTCGTCGAGTAGTTTTTTTCTTGAGACGATGATGCTTTGCTCGTCTTTATCTATCTTTATGACTTTTACTTTAAACGACTTTCCTACTACCGCGTTTGCGTCCTTAAAACCGCCTTGCGAGCGAGGTAAGAAAAACTCGATCCCATCGCTATTTTGCGCGACGAAACCGCCTTTATTTTTTCCTATGATTTTTACGTCGAATACGTCTTGATTTTCTTCGTTATACGAGTCGATATAGGCTTTTACTTTTTCTTTTCTAAGCGCTTTTTTGTGAGAAACGATAGGTTTTCCGCTTCTTGTCGAGCCGGTAATTACGACTTTTATCGTATCGCCTACTTTAAATTTAAGCTCTCCGTTCTCATCCTGTATTTCAGAAATGTTTAAAATTCCCTCTGATTTTCTACCGACGTTTACAAAAACCTCGTCGCCTTTAATATCGACGATTATACCGTCGCTATCTTCTTCCGTCTTTTTAAAAGACTCCTCTAGCATCGCGGCGAAATCGTCGTTTTCGATATCGTCGTTTGCCTTACTAAGTTGAACTTTTTTGTTCACCGCAGCCATCTTGTTCCTTTTTGATATATTTTGCTTTTTAACACAATTAGAGTTGATTTTACTTAATATTAACTTATTTGTAGATTAACTTACTAAATTTCAGGCTCAAATTTGAAATTTTATTTAAAAACGATACGAATTTGCTAAATTTTAAACCCTTCGAGCCTATCGACTACTTTTTGTATGATCCAATCGGGCGTAGAGGCTCCCGCGCTTATGCCGCAAAGATTCTTACCCTCAAACCACGCGCGCTCAAGCTCGGATTCGTTTTCTACGAGATAGCTATCCTCGCAGGCGCTTTTTGAGATGAGATAAAGCTGCTTTGTATTTGAGCTGTTTTTGCCGCCTACTACGACCATCACATCGGCTCTGGCGGCTAAATTTTTAACCGCTTCTTGATTTTCGAAAGTAGCGTTGCAAATCGTGTTAAAAACGCGCACTTCTTTTACGCGTAGCATCAGATAATTTACGATTTGCATAAATTTTTCGACCTTGCGCGTCGTTTGGCTGATAACGGCTACTTTTTGCGCTAGTTTTACGCTCTCTAGCTCGCTTTCTTCAAGCACGACGAATACCTTACCGACGGCATAGGATTTCACCCCCTTTATCTCCGGGTGATTTTCATCGCCGAATATCACCATATCGTAGCCCTCTTTGCTCATTTTTTCGCAAATTTGCTGAGGCTTAGTGACAAACGGGCACGTCGCGTCGATCACCTTTATATCGCTTTTTTTTAGCTCGGCCAGATCGCCTTTTGTGATACCGTGCGTACGGATTATCGCCTTTTTTTCGCCGTCGATTTCGTTTATGCCTTCAAGCGTTTTGACGTTAAAATTTTTATTTAGGCGGTTTATCTCGTCGTTGTTATGTATGATAGGGCCGATAGTTACGGCGTCCTTGGCATTTTCGGCGATTTTAATAGCGCGCTTGACGCCAAAACAAAAGCCGTAACTGCTAGCAAGCTCAATCTTCAACGCTAGCTCCCAGTTGTCTTAAAATCCCGCTAAAATTCGGGAACGAAGTCGCGATAAACTCGCTCTTTTCTATAACCATTCCGCATTTTAGTCCAAGCACCGCAAAGCTCATCGCAATACGGTGATCGCCGTTACTGTCGATGATAGCGCAGTTTGCCTCGCCGCCTTTTACGCTAAAGCCGTCTTCAAATTCTTCGACTTCAAGCCCGCATTTTCGCAGCCCTTGCACCATGATCGCGATGCGGTCGCTCTCTTTGACGCGAAGCTCTTTTGCGTTTTTTACGCTACTTATGCCCTGCGCATTTGCAAATGCGATGGCAAGCGCGGGCACCTCGTCGATTAGCCACGAGATATTTTCGCTCACGTCCACGGCCTTTAGCGGCGCGTGCTTTATCTCTATTTCGCCGATGCTTTCGTATGTGCCGGAAGTCTCTTTAAACGTTACTTGCGCGCCCATTTTGGCTAAAATTTTAAAGGCCTCCACGCGCGTTTTATTTAGCAGCATATTTTTTAGCACGATATGAGAATTTGGGATTATCGCTGCGGCTACGGCAAAGAAAAACGCCGAGCTAGGGTCGTTTGGAACGCAAATTTCAAGCGGTTTTAGCGGCGCGTTCATCGGCTCAACCTTGACGCCGCGAGGTAAAATTTGCAAACTAGCACCCATACCTGTTAGCATGCGCTCGGTGTGATCGCGGCTAAGCTCAGGCTCGCTAAGCTCGCAGCCGTTTGACTTTAGCCCTGCCAAAATCAGCGCCGATTTTACCTGCGCAGAGGCGATTTTGCTATCAAATTTAAAATACTCCAGCTTTTTGCCGCGGATCGCCAAAGGCGCGTGATCTCCGCCGTTTGCACCGTCTATTTTAGCGCCGACGCTAATTAGCGGTTTAGCTACGCGCGCCATCGGACGACGATTTAAAAACTCGTCTCCGCTTAGCACGAAAAAACCCTCGCTAGCAGCCAAAAAGCCCATAAAAAGCCTCATAGCCGTGCCCGAGTTTCCGCACTCTAAAACAACGCTAGGCTCTTTTAAATTTGCGCTCGGAGTTATGATTAGCTCGCCCTCTTTTTCCTCGATATGCGCGCCGAGATTTTTTACGATTTCTAGCGTATTTAGCGTATCCTCAGCCTTTAGATAGTTTTTCACGCGGCTTGGACTATCGCTTAAAAGCGAAAATATCGCGCATCTATGCGAGATAGATTTATCGGCAGCGATGTTTTCCAGGCTCACGCTTATCGGCGTTCTTAATGCGTAAACTTTCATCTTAGTCCGATATTTAAATTTTGCTTTAAAGCGTCCAAAATTTTATCCATTATCGCTGCCACTTCCTCGTCTTCAAGCGTTTTTTGTATGTCTTGGAAGTTAAATTTGACGCTCAGGCTTAGGTCGTCCCCTAGCTTTTCGTCTGAGTATATATCAACCGGCGCAAATTCTTTTAGACACTCTATTTTTAACGCATTTATGCACTCTTTTATCGCTTCAAATTTCATGGATTTAGGCACGATTAGGCTCAGATCTCTACTGATAGCCGGGAATTTCGAGTAGGCTTTGACGACCGCGCTATCAAATTTAAGCTTTTCAAACTCTATCTCGCAAAGATAGGTTCGTGGTAGGTCGCGCGCGGCCTCGACTCGCACGTCCACGCGGCCGATATAACCCACGCAAACATCGTTTTGGTAGATTTTAGCTTGTTCAAATTCGCTTAGATATTTTACATCGTCGCACGCTTTTAGCTCAAATTCGCCGATCGCGTTTCTAACGGTCGTAGCAAAGCCCAAAAAGTCGATATCGGCAGGCTTTGCGCCGTTTAGTAGGCTAGGTTCTTTTGCTAGTCCGCTAGCTACGAAGCCAAATCTCTCGCTTTGTTCTCCGTTCTCGTTAAATACGCTACCGAATTCAAAAATTTTGACCGATTTTCGTTGATTTTTTACGTTTCGCTCGGCCGATTTTAGCAAGTGATTTGCAAGCGTCGGCCTTAGCGTGTTTAGCTCGCTATTTATCGGATTGGCTATCTCGGCCTTACAAGGCGCAAAACCGAGCGCGGCTAGCTCGCTCGCGTCGTCAAATACATAATGCACGCTCTCGAAAAATCCGGCCGCGGCCGCTTTTTTACGCAAATTTAGTGCGTTTTTATAGTCAGAAAAAGTATCGTTTATTCGGTTTGCTTCGCTGAAATTTAACGGTTTTGAGACGATATTGTCGATACCGACCATTCGCACGATCTCCTCGCACACGTCTTGAGAATTTACGATATCGTGGCGAAATAGCGGAACCTTCGCGTTCGCGCCCTCTTTTTCGGCGTTAAAAGTTAGGCTAAATCCAAGCTTTTTAAGTATCCTCACCACATCGTTTTGCGCGACTTCTTGACCGATCATTTTTTGCATTTCGCTCATCGTAAAGCTCACGACCTTGGGCTCTCGCGTCATCACGCTTTGCTGAGAGCCCGCATAAAGCGCGACCGATTTTAGCGCGGCTAACTGCCTAAATAAAAAATCGGCACCAAAACCGACGTTTGGCTCACTGCCTCTTAACGAGCGGTAAGCTTGCGCTTGGCGCGGCATTTGCTTATCCTCGTAGACCGTAATCGCGATCACTTGCGGATCGGTGTAGCCAGCCTCCACTATGATTAGTTTGCTACTTTCGTCAAGCCTCGCTACATCGGTCTGATATACGCCGCCAACGCCTAAAAGCTCACCGCCGGCTAAAATTTCAGTCGCCAAATTTGCGCCCTTTTGCAGGTCAAAAACAGCGCGCTCGTCGTCTTTTTTGAGCTTGGCGTAGTCATACGCGCTAAAAAGCACGCCGGTTGAATGCGTAGCGTAGTCTAGCAGGCGCTCGATACGGTTTTGTTTATCGCACTCGATCAGCGCCAAACGGATCTTCATCAGCAAATTTTCGTCAAAATACTCTTTTATCTCAAAAGCGCGGTACTGAAAGCTGCTTTGTAAATTTTCTTCGGCGTGGATAGCCAAGATACGCCCGATACCGAGCAAATTTTCGCCCTCTTCGTATCTGGCGGCGTCTTTTAACGGCAGGTCAAGCGCGGCCGATAGATCCCTCGCTACGCCGTAGACGCTCAGGCAGTCGCCGCGGTTTGGCGTTAGCTCGATCTCGATGATATCGTCGTTTAGTAGCGGATATTCGCAAATTTCTTTACCCAGTTTTAGCTCGCCGATACTTTCATCCAGCGGCATTATGCCGTCGTTTGTTTTTACGAGGCCTAGTTCGACGGATGAGCAGATCATACCGTTTGACTCGACGCCGCGCAGTTTTGCCCTCTTTATCTCTAGTCCACTTGGCATAACGGCGCCTGATAGCGCCACAGGTACGAACTGTCCGGCCTCGACGTTTTTTGCGCCGCAGACGATTTGTAGCGTCTCGCCGCCCACGTCTACTTGACAAACGCTTAGTTTCTCGGCGTTTTCGTGTTTTATCTTGCTTTTTACGTAGCCTACGACGATGTTTTTAGGTACCCTGATCTCTTTAAAGC
>CAUPYN010000053.1:0-10685 GCA_963515575.1 uncultured Campylobacter sp. | reverse complement strand
GACTAGTCGTCCGTGACCGAAGCCGACCGAGTTTCCAACGAAGTATAAAGGAAAAAGACAAGCCGCTATTTAAGCGACTTTTCCGCCCATGCTCTCACTTCTGAATCTACCTCAAAGATCTTACTCTCGCTCTCTATCTTCTCGTTTTCAAACCTCTTTGCTGCGGCTAAAACCGTTCGCGAGATATCCAAAAATCCGCACTCGCCGCGCAAAAACTTATACACCGTAACTTCGTTTGCAGCGTTTATAGCAACGCCAAGATCGGGGTTTTGCAAAGCTTGATCTTTTAGCGAAAAAATGGGATACTTTTTCAAATTTATTTCGCCGAATTTTATATTTTTTAGAGTTTTTAGGTCTAAATTTGGCACAATTTGCACATCGGCGGCGCTTAAATTTAGCGCTCCGTCCTTGCCCAAAATCGAATGAGCGATGGCTAAAATCATATCGGTTTTGGATAGGTGCGCCGTAGTCGAGCCATCGGCGAACTCCACCAGCGCGTGCACCGTGGACGTGCGCTCGATGAGCGCCTCGATGTCCCGCACGCCGTATAGCCAAAAGGCCTCCAACACCTCAAAAAGCTTGTTCGCCATCGTCGCGCTGTCGATCGTGATTTTGGCGCCCATGCTCCAGTTGGGGTGCTTTAGCGCGTCTGCGGCGCGGGCGTCTTTTAGGGCTTTTAGCGGGGTTTTGTAAAAGGCGCCGCCCGAGGCCGTGATGACTAGCCTAGCGACCGGGGTTTTGTTTGCGAGCAGGAATTTAAGCCCGAAATGCTCGCTATCTATCGGATCTATCGCGCCCCTGTCTAAAAATTTGCCGCCCGCGACGAGGCTTTCTTTGTTGGCAAGCGCTAGCTTTTTGCCTAGCTTTTGCGCGGCTAAGCTCGGAGCCAGCCCAGCAAAGCCGACCAGAGAGTTTACGACGCGCTCGCTCTCGCACTCTTTTAGCATATCGCAGATGCCCTGCGCACCCGCAAAAACGCGTTTGTGTTTTACGAATTTAGCAAATTTAGGCTCGGCGATGCAGACGAATTTGGGCTTAAATTCGGCGATTTGCTCGTTTAAAAGCACGTAGTTTGACGCGCAGCTCAGCGCCTCAATACTAAGGCCGAATTTGCGGGCTAGATTTAGGGTATTCGTCCCGATCGAGCCCGTCGAGCCCAGCACTACCACGATAGCGTCCAGAGCATCGCCGCGACGCCGAAAAGATACCCGTCGACGCGGTCAAGCATACCGCCGTGGCCCGGTAGCAGTGTGCCGCTATCTTTGACGCCCGCGCGGCGCTTTAGGTAACTCTCGAAAAGATCGCCCCAAACGCCAAAAATCGCAACTAAAAACGCCGTGATGAGGCTATGCCAAAAACTATCGGTCAGCACCCAGCCAAAACCTGCGCCAAAGACCGTAGCCACGGCGATACCGCCAGCCACGCCCTCCCAGGTTTTGTTCGGCGAAGTCTCGCTAAAGGCGTGCTTGCCGCAAAATTTGCCGACGAAAAAAGCCCCGCTATCGCACGCCACGACCGTTAAAATCAGCCACGCCAAGTAGCCCACGCCGTACTGCGAGTAAAGCATCCAGATGAGAAAAATCGGCGTCATCGGATACAAAAACGGCAGCGCGGGCGTTAGGTTTTCGCTCTTAAAATGCGCTAGAAAACTAACCACGAGCAAAACCGCTAAAATAGCGATAAATACGGGGTTTGAAAAGGGCGTGAGCAGGTAAAAAATAACCGCCACGAGCGCAAGAGAGCCGCCCTGCAGGCCGTAGAGCTTCTGCGCTTCGCCAAAGGCCGTGTAAAGCACGAAGCCTAAAATGGCGAAATTTAACAGATAACTATCAACGAAAAAGATGACCAAAACCGCCGCAAATAGCGCGACGCCGGTAATTATACGCGTTTTCATGATTTTTCCTTTTTTGAGTAACGATTGTATAAAATTTTCGCTTAAAAGCGCCGAAATTTGAGGCGAATTTGCGCTTGCTAGCTTGCTTTAATCGGCGGTTAAATTTGATAACTTTTTCTGATTGAAACGGGGCGGCAAATTTGACAGATTTGGGTTAAATTTTACCGAGCGAGGCTTGTAGCTTTAGCGCAAATTTGACGATCTGTGATGAAATTTACTCTCGCTAAAAACAGCTGCTTAAATTTAGCGAATAAAAGCTCAAATTTGATCTAAATCGAGCCAAATTTGACCGCCGCGCAGCAAAAAGCCCAGCCAAATTTGAACGAGAAAGCTTAAATTTTAAGATCAAGATGCTGAAATACGGGCGACGCCTGCGGGAAATCGTTAGCCGCGACGTGCTCCTCGGAGTTTTCTTCGTCCTCGTTCTCGGAGTCTGCGTTTTCGCCGTTTTGCTCCGAGGCGAGCTTGCCCTGCTCCTGCCTGCCTTTTTGCTTTTCGTGCTCGTTTTTGGGGTCGATTTTGTAGGTTTCTTCGGTCGGTCGCACCTCGGAGACCTCTTGTTTTTCGTCGCTTGCTAGCGATGCGGCGGCGAGATTTTGCAGGTCAAATCTATTTTGGACGTCGGCGACCCTGTTTGAGACCATATTTACGTTTTGATTGATAAAAATCGTATTGCCAAGGGGTGTTACAGCCATTTTCGCCTCCTGTTTTAGTCGTGCTTCGTTACTAATATCGTCTTAAAATTAATATAGTTTACATTTGCGCCGCTCGTAATTTTGACGTTGTTACGTTTGGTAAAATCAACCTCGTACGTTCCGCCGCCTTTGACGCTAAAATTCACGCAAATTTTCGCCGCAAATCTCAAAATTTCCTCGCTAGGAGCGCTTTTTGCGGTTTTGATGATGACGTGCGCGGACGGCAGGTCTTTTAGATGCATCCAGACGTCGTCTTTTTTCGAGTTTTTTAGCAGCCAGACGTTGCCCTTTTCGTTGCGTCCGATACTGATTTTATAGCCCTCGACATAAAAATCCTCGACGTTTTGATTTTGCTCTTTTTGCTTTGCGGCGCGGGCTTTTTTAGGCACTAGGACCTCTAGCTCTTCAGCGCTTTTAGCTTCATTTACGAGCGTTTGTAAATTTGATAAAAACTCCAGTTTTTCGGTCAAATTTTGCCGCTCTATAACCAGCCCGGCCGCCTTTTGCTTTAGCCTTTTTGCTTTGGCAAACATAGCATTTGCGGCCATTTTGGGGCTATCATCCAGCACTAGCCGCACCTCGCCTCGCTCGAAATCATTTAGCGTTACCTCGCGCTCGTAGTCCCTTAACGCGTGCAAATTTGATAGGATCAGCCCTGCGTTTTTGCTTAAAATTTCGCTCTGCGCATTTAGATCCGCTTCATTTTCAAGCCCTGCTAAAATTTCGCTTAAATTTTGTATTTTTCGCTCTATCGCGGCCGATTTTACGGCGCGCAGATTTTCTAGCTTTGCGTTATTTACGCGCTCAAATTCCTCTCTAAAATACTGCGCAAAATCGGTTATCGGCGGCGTCTCTCGCTCTTTTATCACAGCTGGTGGCAGCTCAAGCAGCTCGCGCCCCGGTTTTATCACGCGAAAATTATTGTCTATATGGCGCAAAGCCTCGACGATGACGCCCTTTTCGTCCGTGATGATCGCGTTGGTAAAGCGCCCCGTAAACTCCAAAAATAGGCTCGAAGCTAGGCTCTTATACGAGCCCTGAAATTCGCACTCCAGCTTTAAAATTCTATTTCCCTCGGGCACGCTTAAATTTAAAATTTTAGCTCCCCAGAACCTCTTTTTAAGCGCGACGTCAAAGGGCGCTTTGTACTCTTTTACGTTTAGAAAATCAGGATTTTCGTAGATCGCGGAGTCAGCCTTGCTGAGATCAAAAAACAGCCCGAGCTCGCCGTCGAATTCGATAAAAATCGCCATATCGCCCGCGCGTCTGATTGCGGTTATTTTTTTAAATTTACCCAAAAATGATTGTATTTGTTTTAAATTTGCGTATTTCATAGCTGAAATTATAGCCTAAAATACGACCGAATTTTAAGCACAAGAATAATATAATGATAATGCATTTTAAAACGGAGAAAAAATAAATGAACAAATTTAGCCTAAGTTTAGCGGCCTCGTCGCTGCTTTTAACCCAAATTTTCGCTGCCGACGTAGCATTGCAAGGCGTCGAGATTAGCGAGAGCGCGGATGACGGATACCGCGCCAAAACCAGCGAAGTAGGCAAAACCAATACGCCTATTTTAGAGATCCCGCAGACGGTAAACGTCGTGACGCAACAACAGCTAAAAGATAAAAAACCCGAGACTCTAGCCGAGAGCCTTCAAAACGTGAGCGGAGTTAGCTACGGAAACACCACGGGCGGCATCTTTGACTCGATCATAAAAAGAGGCTTTGGCGGCGGACGCGACGGCTCGATCATGCGAAACGGCGTGCCATCTAGCGTCATGCATAGCTTTAACAAAACCATAGAAAGCGTCGAGGTACTAAAAGGCCCGGCTAGCTTGCTTTACGGCGCGCAAGAGCCCGGCGGCATCATAAATATGGTCACTAAAAAGCCAAAATACGACTTCTCAAACGAAATTTGGGCCGGTATCGGCAACCGCAACTACTGGAATGCGGGCTTTGACGCCACAGGACCGATCGCTGATAGCGGCTTTGCGTATAGATTTATATTTGACGCCATGCAAAAAGACTACTGGAGGGAGTTTGGCGAATATAAAAACGTCCTCTTTGCGCCTTCGCTCTCGTATAAAGGCGATGATTACCGCATAAATTTAGCCTATACGCACACGCGCTCGACCGATCCGATCGACCGCGGTATGTATCTGGTGCCAAGCACGGGCAAGCTACTTCCGATAGATAAGAAAAGACGCCTTGACGAGCCGTTTAATAAACTAAAAACCAGACTCGACACCGTAGACGTAAATTTTGAAAAAAATATCGGCGAGGACTGGCTACTGCGCGGCGCTTACGCGTTTTCCCGCTCAAAGCACGAGTACGGTCACATCAGGCTAATGAACGTAAATTTAAACACCGGCGTTGCGGCTAGACGAAACGAGGCGTATGAAGGATTTATCCACCGCACGCACGCGGGGTCGTTAAATTTAAACGGTTACGTGCAAACGGGCGAGATAGAGCATAACTTACTCTTTGGCATCGACACAAAGGAGTACTACCGCTATAGACCCGGCGCGCTAAACAGCTACAGCTCCGGCACAACGCACAGAAACTTCCCGATAAATATCTACAGTCCAGTCTACGGCACGGTCGCCTATCCGTCCGACCGAGCCTCCGGTATCCAGTATCAAAAGCTAAGAACAATCGGATTTTACGCGCAAGATAGTATAAATTTGACCCAAAATTTGATCTACTCTTTAGGCGTTAGATACGAATACTACGACCAAGTCGCGCGCGGCACAACTAGTGGGCCAAATAGCACAGATCAGCAAGACGGCAAATTTACGTGGCAGACGGGGCTTTTATACCTACTAACGCCCGAGTGGTCGGTTTACGCCAACTACGCGCAAAGCTTTAATCCGCAAATGACGATCAGCGGCGACGACATCGGCGATATCAAACCAGAAGAAGGCAAAAGTATAGAGCTGGGAACTAAATTTCAAAATGATAGCATAACGGCTAGCGCGGCGATCTTTAACATCGACAAGAAAAATATCATGCGCACCGTAAATAGCGTTAGCACTCCCGTGGGCGAGGCGCGCTCGAGAGGATTTGAGTTTGACTTTAACGGCCGCGTGACGCAAGGGCTAAGCGTGGGCGCTAGCTACGCATATACTAAAACCGAGGTGCGCAAGGATAGCGGCGCGTTTGCCGTGCTGGTGGGCAAACCGCTAGAAGCCACGCCTAAGCACCAAGCCAGCCTCTTTGCTAACTACGACTTTAGCCACCTAGGCGCAAAAGGCCTAAGGATCGGCGGCGGAGCAAGATATTTTGGCTCATGGTACACCTACTATATGAGGACGAATCTACCGGCCGTGCCTGCGGGAACGAGCTTTAAGATGGACGACGCAGTCGTTTACGACGCATTTATCAGCTACGATACCAAGATCGCCGGCTACGAGACGAATTTCTCGTTTAATGTCAAAAACTTGACCGATAAGCTCTACTATACGTCCTCATCGACCGGCACGCAGGCTAATATCATACCGATACAGCCGGGGTATGCGAGGCAGTTTATGCTGACTGCTAGCGTTAAATTTTAAAATTTAACGCGTTATCTCGCCCGACTATACGTCGCTTTGCTTTCCTCTGGTCGCAACTGTGAGCAGAGGGTTTTAAAATTTGGCGCTCCGCAGGCTATATGCCTAGAGCACGCTTAAATTTTAAAACCGTCTCGTCTAGCCGTGCGATATTTCCGCTTGGCTCTTTTTGTTTGAATTTAAAGTTTATTGAAAAGTACTTCGCCTTGATTTTTATGCTCAAATTTTAATCTCAATCTCTTTTTATCCATTTTTCGCTAAAATCGCTAAATTTTAAAAACGCGCGGTATCCGCAAAAAGGAAATTTATGCAAAACAAAAAGCAAACCATCACCGAAAAGATTTTCAGTGAGCACGTAGGGCGCGAGGTTTTCGCGGGCGAGATCATCGAAAGCGACATCGACATGGTCATCGGCAACGACATCACGACTCCGATCTCCATCAAGCAGTTTGAGCGAAGCGGCGCGACAAAGCTCGCTAATCCGGACGGCTTTAGCGTCGTGATGGACCACTACATCCCCGCCAAAGACATCCTAAGCGCCAACCAAGCCAAAATCAGCCGCGATTTTGCGTATAAGCACGATTTGAAAAATTATTTCGACGAAAAGGACATGGGCATCGAGCACGCGCTTTTGCCGGAAAAAGGCCTCGTAGTGCCGGGCGACGTCATCATCGGCGCCGATAGCCACACCTGTACGCACGGCGCGCTAGGAGCCTTTGCTACGGGCATGGGCAGCACCGATCTAGCCTACGCGATGATAACGGGCAAAAACTGGTTTAAGGTGCCGCCGACTATCAAAGTGATCTTTCGCGGCAAGCTAGACCGCCACGTCTACGGCAAAGACCTCATCCTAGAGATCATCCGCCGCATCGGCGTGGACGGCGCGCTGTATAAGGCGCTGGAGTTTACGGGCGAGACGATAGAGAGCCTCGATATGGACGGGCGTTTTAGTATGTGCAACATGGCGATCGAAGCCGGCGGCAAAAGCGGCATCATCGCGGTCGATGAAACCACGAAAGAGTTTTTAAAAGGCAAAAATTTACGCGCCGAGCCGAAGCTGCACTACTCCGACGAGGGCGCAAACTATGAGCAAATTTTAGAGATCGACGTTAGCAAGCTCGATCCCGTGATCGCCTATCCGTTTTTGCCAAGCAACGGCAAGAGCGTGCGCGAGGCCGTCAGAGACGATATCGCCATCGATCAGGCCTTTATCGGCAGCTGCACGAACGGCAGGCTCTCGGATCTACGCATCGCGGCTGAAATCCTAAAAGGCCGCAAAGTAGCGCGCAAAACCCGCCTCATCATCACGCCGGCGACGCAAAAGATCGCCTTGCAAGCGCAAAAAGAGGGGCTGATGGATATTTTCGCGGAAGCGGGGGCGGTCGTAAGTAACCCGACCTGCGGCGCATGCCTGGGCGGATATATGGGGATTTTGGGCGTTGGGGAACGCTGCGTAAGCACGACAAACAGAAACTTCGTAGGCCGCATGGGAGATCGCACGAGCGAGGTGTATCTGGCAAACTCGGCCGTAGCTGCAGCGAGTGCAGTGGTGGGCAAGATCGCCGATCCGCGCGATCTTTAAAATTTGGCGGCTTGTCTCGCGGGTGTCTTTAACGGAGCTAGTAAAAATTTAGCTTGATAGACTACGTGTCTTATCTTCGCTAAATTTTTACGTCGCAACCCTTAAATCCATCTCGCGATACTTCGCCTTATCATTGTTGCGTTCAAATTTGAAGCTAAATTTGCAAATTTCAGCTTCAAATTTTACCCACCGAGACCCGCACCTTGAAAAATGCAAATTTAAACCTGCGCATAGCGCAGCAACTTATAACGTGCAGTGGGGTTGGAAAGGGCTTCTGCGTCGCTGCGCTAGCAGCTGCAAGCAGACGGGAGAGGGTCTGCCTTCGGCAGTTGCGAGTGCATAGCACGACGCAAAGGAAGGCGACGCTCTACTTCGCTTTGCTCGTAGCTGCAAGCAGACCGTAAGTAGAAACCCCTTCCTCTCCCGAAAAAAAGAAAAAGAGAGCTATTTTGCTTCAGCCAAGCTTCGCAACTACTAGCAGAGCGCAATTCAAGCCCCCTTAACAAGAAAATCAAGATATTAAAATACAGCAAAATAGTGCAGAAAATTTGCATTTAAATTTGAAGTCAAATTTGCAAATCTGAGCCGCCGAAACCTGCGTCAAAAACATCAAATTTAATTTCTTCGCATAGGCAAATTTAGCAATCCTTACCCCTCAAAACGCCGTTATCGTCGCCAAAAGTCCAAAAATTATTCCCGGTAAATTCGCAGCCGCTAGCGGGTAGTCCCTTTTGGCTTTTAGCAGGCCGTAGCTAGTCCAGATCGTGCAGTTTATCGCTGCAGCTAGAGGCTGGATAAACGGCGTTTTGTTGCCCTCAAGGTTGCCCATTATCTGCGGGATGTAGGAAATATACATAATGACCGACAGGCACGTGCCTATCCAGCCTAAAATTTGTAAATTTTTCTCGCTCATTTTTTCTCCTTTGAAATAAAGGCGGCATTATATCCTTTTTAGTTGTGATAATAAAGAGCTAAATTTGTCCGCGGCAGGCGCGAATTTGCGCTAAAGCAAAGCTAAATTTAGTAAAATGCAGCCTAATTTAAAGGAGAGCAAATGGCTTACGTGACCTACGACAAGGCAAAATGGCACTGGGGTGCGGAAACTGCGCCGACTGATATCCCGCAGGAAAACGGCGCGACGCACATCGCGTTTTTCTTTCGCTGGTGCATGGAGCGCAAGCTCTATTCCAAGGACTTTGCGGCGGATTTCGCGGCGGATTTTGCGCGGATGGACGATAGCTTTGATTATCGTCAGTATTTTTTTGACGCCATGGACGGCGTGCTGGATAGCGACGCGCTAAATGCCCCGGGCAAGGCCTTTGCGAAGGCCTACTACACCACGGACCGCACGAAATTTGCTAAAACTCACGGCTGGTATTTGCAGGATTACGACGATTTCGTCGCGCGTAAATTCGGAGGTAAAAACTTCGACAACGCCTATTTTTACATAGAAAACTCGCTGCAAAATTACGCCGAGATCAAAGAGATCATCGATCGCCGCTACGAGGAGTTTTTAGAAGCCAAACAAGCTAGCAAAAGCGCAGAAAAATAAAGCTAAATTTGCGTCAAGCAAAATTAAAAGGCGGGGTTTAAATTTACGCGCGGACGAGTCAAAAAGATTCGGGCTTCAGCCGAGCGCAGATCGTAAATTTTAGATTAGTTGCGGCATTTGCGGATTTAGCAGCGCCTCGTAGCAGAGCTAAAACTCGAACCGCTAAGCCAAATTTGACGGCAAGCCGCCTCCGGTTGGCGCCCCCCCCTGCTACTTAAACTGCGCAGTCAAATCTCCCGCGCCCAGCGGCGACCTCCACCGCTTTAGGCAAGCTCCGCTCTATCAAATTTTTCCCCTGACATTTTATCTCCTTTTATCTATTTGCTTTGTAAATTTGAGTTTGAGTCTAATTTGCTTCGGTTGCTATCTATGTAAATTACCTTGGTTGGGTCGCCTTTTAATGTATCCCAAAAACTTATCATACTTTTTAGTTTCTTTTTTTCGTTTGCCCATCGTATAAACGTATAGGTATCACTAAATGCCCCATCTTTATCTGGGCAATACCTCTCTCCATTTTTTATGGACATACGTATTAGTATGGGTATGGTCTGATTTTTATCTATTTCCTCTTTCCAATTATCAATGTGCCATCTATAGCTTTTATAGCACTCCTCATACGCCTTCTTTAGCTCCTCTTTAGTAGGTTGTCCTACGACGCCATGCTTTAAAAGAAGCTCTAGCATAGGTTCGTAGTTTGGGTAGTTTTGCAGCGCCACGTATAAAGAGCGTAGAAAGGTTGAATTTTCATCCCTTATGCCGGTAAATAAAGACGGCGTTTCTTTAAGTTTTGGTTTATACCCGCTAGCAAGGACTATATCGGCCATTTCGACATAGTTATGCCACACTATATACCTCATAGGGTTATTTGCGTCTTTGGATTCTTTATTGACTTGGTAATTATCTCGAAATACTATCTTTACGTCGTCTCCGTCTATGATAAGCTTTTCGATGTTATTGTAAAACGGAGGATCTATGTAGTACTGCACCGCCTTTACTTCATCAAATTTAACCCCGCTATCAAGCAAGAGCTTAGCGGTCTTTGTGGAGTTGTTTTCTATGGCGTAGGCTAGGGGCGAGAGTTTGTAGTTGTCTTGCGCACGAGCGTTTGCGCCCATATCTATAAGTCTTTTTGCAGTGACTTCGTCATCGTAAAAGCTAGCGTACATCAAAGGAGTAACGCCGTCTATGACGGGGGAGTCTATGCTAATGTTGTTATCTTGCATAAATTTTAAAATTTGATCCGTTTGCTTTGATTTTAAAAGTTTGCGGAAATTTTCAGCAAATGCGTCGTCCTTTATCTGCTTATCTATATCCCAGTATCTAAAAGCAAAATCGTCTATCTCCTCTTGCGTTACGTATTTGCTTAGCTCCGAGCCTGGAATTATTTTAGTATCGGCGGTAACGACGAA
>CAUPYN010000052.1:0-10687 GCA_963515575.1 uncultured Campylobacter sp. | reverse complement strand
GGCGTGTCATGTAAAAAGTTTTGCGAAGACAGCGGCGAAAGCCAGGCAAACCTTTTTAGATGGCAAAGAGCCTATAAGGAAAAAGGCGCGGTAGCGCTAATAGACAAACGAGGCAAACATAGGAAAAACGCCAGTGTGCTTGAAGAGTGGATGAAGGAGTTTATACTTGAAAATTTCCGCGCTTACGGCGCAGGCGGGCTAAATATAACAGAGCTTTACCGTAGACTCCATCAGGAGTATTTTAGACGAAGGGGCGAAGCGCATAACTATCCGAAATTTCTAACCGGAAAGATAAAACCGCTATTTGACGCAGGCGTAATAAAAAGATACCTAGACGGCTATTACGCCGCTAACAAGCTTGAATACATAATGATCACGAAAGGCGAAGATAAAGCGAAAAGCTACTTCCAGCCGGCCCTGGGCGATCAAGGCGAGATGATAACCAGACGCAACCAATGCTGGCAGATAGATAGCTCGCCGCTTGACGTGATGGTAAGAGACGGGGAAAAAGGCGAGGCGATACGAGCCAATATCCTTAGCATCGTGGACGTGTATAGCGGCAGATGCGTGGCCAGTATAGAGAGAAAATCAAATGCCCTAGGCCTTGTAAGACTCATGTGGAAAGCGCTTAATACGCTAGGCAAGCCAGACTACATAAAGGGCGACAACGGTAAAGACTATCTAAGCGAGCAGTTTCAACACTTACTAAACGGCCTACATATCGACTACGATAGAGCCATAGCGTATAGCGGCGACGAAAAGGGCTTTGTAGAGAGACACTTTGGAGTGATGCAGCATGCGGGCATCTCTCAAACGCCGGGATATATAGGATTTAATCTAGCCATGAGAGAGGCGATCGAGCAAAGAACGCCCAAAAAAGATAGATCCGCAAAAGACGAGCTAGGCCTTGTTAAAAAGACCAACCTTAAATACCTACTAACGCTAGACCAGGTAAGGGTTAAATTTGAAGCCGAGGTGCTTAAATGGGACATAATGAGCGTAGGACGCAAAAAATCAAGCCCGATGGATCGTTGGAATAGCGATACGACTCCGCTTCGCGGCGTAAGAAAAGAGGAATTTATGTTACATGCGGGAGGGTTAGAGCCTAGAACGGTAGGCAAAAAGGGAATTAGTTACGATGCAAGAGAATTCGGCTCGGCATTTCTTCCGGCCGTAAAGACCCAGGTGTTGGTTAGCGAAAACATAGACGACGTAAGCTCGATATTCGTATTTGATTTGGAAGGAAATTTCATCTGCGAAGCAAAGGATAAAGAGATATGTCCTATGAGTGCGGAAACCTACAAAGCTGTTAAAAAGGTCTTTAAAGACGATATGAAAGCCATCCGAGCCGTCATAAAACGCGCCGAATTTAGCGAATTTACGAGACTAAACGTAAATTACGACCTCGAAGTAATGCTTGAAGCCCACAAAGAAGCGTTAAAACCTGAAAACTTTAACTACGAAGACGACGACAAGATAGAGACGCTAAAAGAGACCATAAAAAGGCAAAAAGAGGTAAACAACATAATAAACGCGGGGTTTGATTTTGAAAAGCTCAACTTTGAGAATGTGGCCAAAAAACCTACCAGAAGCGGCGGCATGAGCTTGACGGACGTAATGCTGCAAAAAGTCGCCAACGGCGAATGAACTTAAACGCTTTAAAGAGTATTTATGGAGGCTTAAACGCTCTTTTAAACGTTTAAAAATTTAAAACAAAGGAGACGCGATGGAGTTGGCAAACAGGATCAAAGAATTTATCCAAGCCAATAAAAACGACGGCGGACCGTGCGATAGTCAAAACAAATTCGCAGCGGCTATAGACGTGAATCCGGCTTATATTTCGGGTTTTTTAAAAGAGGGCTCTAAATACAGATACGCAAAAGAAGTAATAGAGCCCGCAAGGAATTTCCTAGATAATTTTATCGAAAAGGTCGATATAAATCAAGGCAGATTGCCTTTTATAAAGACCAAAGACGCTTCAAATATGTTCGCACTGGTGGATTTAGCTATACGCGAAAGAAAGCTATCGGCGATACTAGGCGATGCAGGAACGGGCAAGACTAGGACGATGGAAGAGTTTAGTATCAAACACCCCGACGTCGTTTTGGTGGAGACGACCAAAGGCACTAACGCAAAAATCTTGCTTGAGATCATAGCCGACGAAATAGGCGTAGAGATCGGCAGAAATTTAGACAGATCCATCAGGCTCCTAGCTAAAGCCTTAAAAGACAAGCAAAAAAGCGCGATCATACTCGACGAGGCCGAAAACCTACCACATAACGCAATAGAGGCGGCAAGGCGGATATATGACTTTAATAAAAATATAGCCTTGATACTCGTGGGGACATACGAATTGGAAAACAACCTAAAATATAACAAAAGCGGCAAAAACACTAAGCAGCAAAGCTCTCGGGTAAAAAGAACGTATAGATGCAAAGGGCTGACCTTTATAGATGACGATAAAAACGAGATCGATGCCGATCTTCGCACCGTGTGCGATACGTTCGGAGTAAAAGACGAAAGGCAGATATCCCTCATAAAGAGCCTTGTGCGAGGCAACATGAGACAAACGGAGTATTTGCTCGAAAGCGCGAGAGATCTAGCCAGATACAACAACATAGCCATCAGCGAGCCCGTAATAGAGGAAGCGGCGAAGACCTTGTTTTTAGACAAAAATAAGACACAGTTGTAATAGTTGTAACGGTTGTAAGGAGTAAAAAAATGATGAACGTAACGATAGATTCTCTTGAAAATTGTGCAGTTAATCAAACGCAAGTGGCGGGGCTAGTTAGGTTGGTAAGAAATCTTGAAGAGAAAGGATTTAAAGTGAGAGTGAACTCAAAAGGCGAAATAAGAGGCATAAGGCGCGGAAGCATGATAAAGGGCCAAAAGGCCGACTACTCAAAGAGTATGTTTAAGCTGGTAGGCAAATATATCGTAAGGACCACCGACGGCAAAGTAATCGATACGGCGGCTTAAATTTGATTTTTCGGGAGCTCTGCGGAGCTTCCCATAAAGTCAAATTTAAAGAAAGGAGAACGAATGAAAACGGCAAGATTGGTGTTTGTTTCGACCCCGTACTCGAGTATAGAGTGCAAAGATAGAGACAGAAACTACTATGCGAGGCAAATAGCGCAGCAAGCTTGCGCTATCGTCAGGCAAAACGGCTACGAGCCTATCTCGCCCGTGCTTGCGTGGATGGATGTATATAGCGAACTTGAGCGTGAAAGAGTGATGAAAAACTGCGAAGAGCTGCTTAGAGTGTGTAGCTACTACTACCGCCATCCGTGCAAGTGGAGCGATAACAGCAAAGGTATGCAAGAAGAGGCGGCGTGGGCTAAAGAATACGGCCTAAGCGAGCTTAAATTTAGTTTGTTTGAGTGATGGCGCTTGAGTTTAAAAATCATAAAAAAGCTAAAGAGAATTTGGCGATATGTACGATCTACGGATACGTAACGAAACTCAAATTTGCGATGAAATTTAAAATTTTAGGAGGAAAATATGGAAATAAAAAGTTTTAGCGATATAGATAATGCGCTAAAAAAGGTATGCGAACTAAGCGTAGGGATAGAAAAGATTAACGGCGAAGTAACCCTTGAGTGCAACCGCATAAAAGAGAGCAGAAAGGCCGAAGTAGAGAGACTAGAGAGCGAGAAAAACTATATCGAGCAGCAAATCACGTTTTTTTGCGAAGAGAACAAGCACGAATTTGCCGAAAAACGCTCGAAAGAATTTACGTTTGGAGAGATCGGATACCGCCTAACCAAAAGCGTAAGCCTACCTCGTATCAAGGCCAAAGTAGAAAGCCTGCTAAAGGCGATCAAAAGCTACGGGCTAGCCAAAGAGTGCATCATATACGAGGAAAAACCTAACAAAGACGCTCTAGCGGAGCTAAAAGACGAAGATCTCGTAAAGCTAGGACTAACAAGAACGGTAAAAGATAGCTTCCGCATAGTGCCGAAAATAGAGAGTTTGCAAAACGGCTAAAAACTTTAACAAAGCCCCTAAAATAGGGGCTTGATTAAGGTTTTAAAAAGTAGTTTTTAGGTAAAATACCGTAACTTTTAAGGAGAAAAAATGGCAAACGACAATCTGATAAAGCAAACCTGCAAAGAGCTAAATTTGACTTACAAACAGCTGGGCGAGCTTATCGGGTATTCTGAAGCTACGCTGAATAAAAATGCCTCAACAGGCGAAATCAGCAAAGCGATAGAAGTTGCTATAAATCTTTATCTTGAAACGTTAAGGCTAAAAAAAGAGCTTGAAAAATTTGAGCTTTTAAAAAGCCTTATACAGGATTTGGCTCAAAAATAACTGCTTAAATAAGCATAAAACTACCTAAAAACTACTAAAATAAATTTAAAACCTTGATTTTTATTTCTTAAATATGTTATAATTCTTTCATCAAAGGGATTTAAGAAGCCTTTTGAAATAAGATGAAAGGAGAAACGAAACAATGGAACTGCTAACAAACTTAATCAACCTAGCAGCCACTATTATCGCGCTACTAACCGCGATAACCGAGTTTAGAACAAGGAAGCGGTAAAACGGGGGCTTTAGCCCCTGCCATTGTTTCGCCGATAGATTATATCACAAGAAAGGAGAAAAGATGACGGATTTAATCCAAAGCGTTTTAATTGTCATTTTGGGCGTGCAGGCTTTGCGTTTAAGCATTCAACTAAAAAATTTAAAGGAGACAAAATGAAAAATTTAGTAGTCATAAACGACAAAGAGGTAAATTTTGAAGTGGTGGATGGTGAAGTTTTCACCACTTCGTTAGACATTGCGGCTGTTTTTGAAAAACAACATCAGCATATTATAGCAAAAATAAAATCCATAAACGATGAAAATTTCCGACGGTCAAATTTTCGACCGTCGAGCAGAGTGGCTATTTCAGGGTTTTTTGAAAGAGAGCAGCCGTATTATAAAATCTCTAAAAACGGCGCAGCCTTTTTGATAATGGGTTTTACGGGTGAAAAGGCCGAAATATTTAAAATCCAGTTTTTTAGAGGCTTACGATAAGGTTTTGAAAGAAAATCAAAAACTTAAAGAAAACTTTGCAATAGGCAAAGAACAATTTGATCAATCTCTAAACCTTATAGCTTCCGCTATGCAAACTATGCTTAAACAAAACTCGGCTATCCTGGAACTGCTTAGGCAAAAAAACGAAGGCGAATTTAAGCTGTGCGACAAGCCTATAAGCAGGGTATATCACAAGAGGCTTAGTAATGAGGAGAAATTTTTAGAAAAGGTCATCGCTCTTTTAAGAAAAGACGAGGGGCTAAGCCAGGGCGAGCTTTTAGCGCGTATAGGTAGGCGAAAAGACGATCGAACGGCGCTAAGATGGCTACATAGCTATGACGGGATATATTGGCGAGCCAATCTGCTTGATGCTGGCAAATATACTTATAGCTATTCTTTGATAGAGGAGTAAAAGATGAAAGATCTTGAACTAGCGGTAAAAAATATAGACTACAAAGGCGCGATAAGCGACATAGAGGCGCTTAGCTTGTCGCTTACGCTGGCAAGCTGCTCGGACGACGTGATAAAGTGGGAAGACGTCTCGTCGTATATGGCCTACGTCGCAAAGAGCCTAAGCGAGAATATCTGCTTTATAAAGCAAGAGTTGGGGTTATGAGATAATTTTAAAGGGCTTTTAAGCCCTTTTTAAAGCGTCCTTGCGGATGTTTTAAAAAGGATTTACGTGCACGAAACTATAACAGAGCTAAACAAAAGAAAGCTAATAAACGATATGGCTAAATTCGCCCTAAACGGGCTGATAAGCGAGAAGATATTTAAATACGCAGCGATCCGCGGTATAAATTTGCATTTTACGTTTAGCCACCCCGCCGCAAAGCAAATTTTCGAGCTCAACAAAGAAAACATCAAGGCCAAGCTAAGAGAGTTTTGGGCTGATAACCTTGCCGCGATCAAAGAAGCGGGCATAATCTTTCACGACATCAGCTGCGAAGTCGTATACCGCTTGCCGCGCGACGGTAAAGCCATGCAAGAAGAAAAGAAGCCCTACGAGGAGCCAAGTAACGGCAGCTTTGAAAATAGAGCCAAAGATCCATCCATAAGGCTAGGCTTTGAACGAATAAGAAAGCGCATAATCGCCGATCTTGAAAGCGGCAAATCGGTATATAAAGGAAATATATGAGCGAAATTTTTGAGTTTTTAAAAAACTCCAGCTTAACCAAAGATAATTTTAACGAAAAGGTCGAGTTTTTGATAGAGGGCTTTTTAGTAAAGCAGCTAATCACGCTGATCTACGCGGACGGCGGCACGGGCAAAAGCTACATGGCCTTCGCGCTAGCTAAAAGACTTTGCAAAGAGGGTCAAAGGGTGTTTTTCATAGACTACGACAACCCAGTAGGCGTACTCAAACAGCGCGGCGTAGATAGGCTACTTATAGAAAGCTACGAGAATATGAACTATATACAGCGCAGCGCGCTAGAGCTTTGCGGATTTGAGCTTGTTCTAAAGCTAGAAGAAAACGCCGTAGGCAAAGCCTACAAAGATTGCGTTTTTATCCTAGATAGCTTGCGGGATTTCGTAGACATCAACAACGACAACCGCATAAATAGACTATTTGGCGCGCTTAAAAATTTGCGCGAAGCGGGAGCTACCGTAATCATCCTGCACCACTCTAACAAAGACGGCAAAAACTATCAAGGCAGTAACCATATAAGGAATTCTCTCGACGTTATGTATCATTTACTAAAACGCCCTAGCAAGGAAAACGAGTTAAATTTCTTACTTGAAGTAGCCAAGGAAAGAGCCGGAGTAAAAGATAGCGGTTTTTGCGTAAAAACGCTAAATTTAGAACTAAACGAGCTTGACGTAGAAGTAGCTAGAATGAGCGAATACGAGCTAAATTTTACTACCCTAGCGCAAAAGATACTAGTCGGCGGGGATCTAAACAAGACCGAGCTGCTAAACGCTATGAATTACGAAAAAGACGATAGAACGGCTAGGGATTGCCTCGATAAATTCGACGGCAAGCTATGGTTTAGCCGTAAAACGGGCAAGAGCGTGATATATAGTTGTAAAGCGGAGACTACAACCGATACAACTATTACAACTATGAGTGAAAATACCTTAAATTTGGCGGTTTGAGATGAATACGAGCGGGCTAAAAAAATACTACATCAAGATGATACAAACACTAAAGCATAACTATTTCGTGGACGACGAGTGCAGAAAGATATATTTACAAGCGCAATTCGGCAAAGATAGCCTAAAAGAGCTAAGTATAGAGGAGCTTAGGGCCGTGCTAGAGATCGTGGGATATAAGCCCCATAAAGGCGCAAATTTTAAAAAATCTACTCGTAAAACCAAAGCAAACAAAACGTCTAGCCCTTCTTTTGTAGTCGGCGAAGATCTAACGCCCGCTAAAGGCGGCCTATACGCCACTAAAAAGCAGCTCGAAACTATCATTGGTATCTGGGAAGAGATAGCCAACGTAAAAACGAGTATGGCCCTAAGAGAGTTCATCTTTAGGATAGTTAAAATCAGGCCTTTACATCTTAAATTTTTATCAAGGAGCGATGCCGCCGACGTCGTGCAAGCCCTTATTCAAATGAAAGACAAATACTACAAATGATAAATAGCTTCGATCTATTCGCCGAGTTCTACAATCGCGTCAAAGAGAGCGAAAACATGGCCGATATCATCAAAGAATACGGCGGAGCCAATATCTACGTACCCAGCTACAAAGGTACGTTTAGAAACTACGATATACTAAAAGAATACGAAGAAGGCATAAAGCTAGGTAAACAAAGCCCCGTCGTCATTCGCGAGATCGCCGCAAAACATAATCTGAGCTATAATAGCGTTTGCGCTATAACCAAAGAGATAAGAGAGCCTAGTTTGTTCGAAAAAGAAATGATATAATAAGTAAAAAATAAATACAAAAGATAAAACAATGCCAGAAAAACAACCCAAAACAAACACCAAAGAGGCCGATATCCTTAAAAAATCGTTTTTAGACGCCGTAAAAGACGGCATAGGCTTTGATGAGTGGCTAAAAAGAGATATAAATTTATTGTCATCCCTAAATATCGCAAAAGAGCAAGAAATTACGCAAAAAAATGGCAAAAAGAAAAATAAGACGGTTTTTAAGGACGAGCTTAGAAGGCTATTCTTTTTCGCATCTAGGCTATATTATGCGAAAAAGAGATATGATAGCCAGATGGAAAGTCTAGGAGGATATTTTAGATATAAAGCCGTAATAGATGATCATGTGAGCGAAATACACAAAAAATTTCATAATATCGTTTTGCCCAAAAACGATCCTTTTTGGGATAAATTTTATCCACCTAATGGACTAGAATGTGAATGTCAAGTTCAAGTCTTGACTGAGTTTGAAATTAGAAGCGAGGGATATCGCGCGCTTCAAAACAGCAACGACCTAGATACGACGGGTTTGGCGCAAAGCAAATTTTTTGCTCGAAATTTCGGCAAAATAGGATTAAAATCGGAGCTGATAGCGCCTTTTATCAAAGATTGCAAACTATCCGAATAGTTATTTCCCGTCAATGCTCCGATCTATCGCCCAAATATCCTCTCTATGAAATTTATGATCTTCGTTTTTATTATGTTTTCCGTCCTGCTAGGCAGCTTACCGTTTCTATCTACGGGCAAAAACGGCCTAGCGGATATCTTTATGTTTTTACTTCGCCCGGCTTTATTGGCGCCGAATTGATGCACTAGCCCGTAAGGAAAGCCGTTTTTATTCGTATTATTAGATACTGTAGCTTTTTTATCGTCTACTTTAACTACCCATCTATCGGCTAAATCCCCGTCCGATCTTAGGATGTTCAGGGATTTTCTATTTTTTTGCTTTTGTCTGATAGTGCCTGGTTTCAAAGCTCGCCATCTTTGTCCGAACGGACTGCTCTCGTTTTCGAAGCTATCTTCCGTCTCATTGCGCAATATATTGCCCAAAGTCCGCATAAGGGGCTTCGTCTTAGCACCCCAAGACTGAAGCATCCTCAATCTTGCTTGTAGCTCTTCCAAGCCTCTAACTTCTATCACTTGCCTTTATCCTTTCAAAGTGGTATAATGAACGATAATCAGATGATTGATGATCGCAACGTAGTAGTCGATAGGTGCTCGCCTCGCGAGATCGGACCTGTATTGCGGGTGCAACTCCCGCCGTCATCTGATTTTAATAAATTGTGCTTCTTTCTCATTCGTCTTATCTACTTTGCTTGCTGTCGCCATATAATTGGTAAGCCCGAATTTCTTCAGTTTGTAGTTTAGGTCTATGACGATCTTGTTTATCTTGCTCGCATCTTTTTCATCCTCAAACCAAAATACGATGTTTTTATTCACGGTATCTACGCTTACGGGAGTTTTATCGTCGGCTAAAGTTTTTACTATCTTTTTTATCTCCTCTATTCGCAAATCTTGCCCGTATTGCCCTTTGCGCTCAGGTCTGATGTGCAGTATGCCGTGTTTGTCCCCTGCTATGTGCTCAGTCTCTATTTTGACGCCTAGCAGTTTTTCGCTCTTTTTTATAACGTCTTTACTTAGTTTTCCGAGCGCAAAGGCAACTATCGGAGCTTTTAAATTCTTCTTTACCAAAAGCTCGTCTACTGCGTCGTCCAAGCTTTTTTGCCAAACGTAAACGTCTCGCTCATGCTCGAAGCTATCTAGGGATTGTTTTAAATTTTTCTTTGCAAGACTTGAAGTAACGGCATCTAAGACCTTGTCTTGCTTGTCTTTTAAAATTTCATCCGTTTTATCGATCTTGCCCGGGTTGTATTTGAAGTCTTTTTCTGCAGCTTGAGGTAAAAAAGAGCCATCTGCAAGTGGCACGATACCTCTAGCTATACACTCAGCCTCAGTTAGCACCTGTACCTTGCAGCGACACCCCCAGCCATTTGGCGGATAGTTGGTATCCCAAAATTTATCAGTTTTAGGTAGTGTCTTGCCGTGAAGCTTTCTATGAGCTTCTCTTGTTCTGCTATCAAGCACTGCTGTATAACGGAAGTATTCGCCCAGGCTTTCCATCTGGCTTTCATACCTAGCCTTAGCATAGGCCGTTCTCATATTGGTGTTAAATATATTTCTTAATCTTCTATTGCCTACGTAAATTTCTTTTTCTTCGCCAGTCTTTGGATCTTTTACTTTGATATTTCCCAGCCAACCTTTCTTTGCCAGCATAGGCTTTACACTATTTTTCCACTCGTCAAACCCAATACCCTCTTTAAAAGCTTTAGTAAGCGAACTTTGCATATCTTTTAAAAGGTCTAAATTTGTCATCTTGGCTATCGTAAAAGCCTTTTTGTGGGCGTCGTGCACGATCTCATCATAATCAAAGTGCGCTTGGGGCTTTTTACTCTTTAAATATTCATAAACCGCCGTAGGTTCCTCGAAAAAACTAAATTTCATCTAGATATCCCAACATCTGCGCATTGGCTACGGTTTTAAACATCAAGGGCTCAAGCTTTTCAAATGGTAGATCGTAAAGCTCGTAAAGCTTATCGAAAGCTTCTTCGTAAGTCTCGCTGCTTGCGATTAGTTTGTTTAAGGCCGCTTCTATCTCGCCGCCTTCTATATCCATCTCGTCCGTGGCTTTATCAAATCTATCTATCGACTTCGCAGACGAGCCAAGCTCGTCTTGGCGAGCGGGAGTTTTCAACTCCCTGCACCCACCTAAAGCACACCGAGCCGTGCC
>CAUPYN010000051.1:0-10736 GCA_963515575.1 uncultured Campylobacter sp. | reverse complement strand
AAAATTTATGCTAGATTTAGCGCCGTTATCTCGTATATTTTTCATTGGATTATTCCTTTTTTGTAGTGAAAAAACGGATTATTTTTTTCTTTTTTTCGCCCCTCGTGGGCGGAAAAAAGCATACTTGGGGCGTATAGCGCCCCTTAGTATGTACACTAAGAGGTGCTGCGCACCTCGTGGGTTTTTTCTTGCCCGCAAGGGTCAAGAAAAAGGGTGCGGCTGCGAGTAGTTTTCCGTCGGCTCGTCGTCCGTGTCCGTTACGTCGGGGCGGTCGGGGCTTAGCTTTCTTAGCTGCTCGTCTATTTCGTCTTGTTTTTGGATTAAATTTTTTAGCTTTTCGCTCGCTTTTTCGGCGGCGGTTTTAGCGGCTCGGACTTGCTTGTCTATGTTTTGCGCTTCCGTGACTAATCTTATTAGTCTCTTTAGGGCTTCTTTGTTTGCTTTTTTTGCTTCGTCTTGTAGCATTTTTAGGTCTCCTTCTTTTTTGTATTTGATTTAATATAATTATAGTGAGACGATGACTTAAAATGAATAGTTTTACTCATTTTGCGTTTGGCTTAGACGACGACGCGCCCATAAACGGGCTAAATTTTTTTGATTTTTGCCTCCTTTTCGTAAAGATAATCTTCGTATGTTTTCGTAGCTCTTAAAATTTTTCGATATAGTTTTTTGTTAGGGTGTTTTATGAGGTCAATTTTTTCGGTAAATTTGAACCATACGTCCCCTTTATGCTCTATTCCCAAATTAACGCCTAGAGTAACGCGTTCCTCAATATTTTTAGGCATAGGTTTTTCCCATATCCCAGCGACGTATTTGACACAATCTAAGACCTCGGCCGGAGCACAAATAAGAGCGTTTTCGCGGAGTAGCCGCTCCGCTCTCGCTTTTTCGGCGGCTATCTGCGCCAACCCGTCGCCTCTTACGGCCATTTGTAGATGTTCGGGCACGGAGTATCCGCTCATTATATAGCGAGCAAGTAAGAAATACGATTCTTCAATTTCGGGGCGTAGGCTTTCTTCGGTTGCATACCGTGCAAAGCCAAGCGTCGTGCGGTCATTAAAACGTTTTATCGGACGCGCATTTTGAGGCGCGTCGGGGTCATTATTCAGACAATCTATTCGGCCGCCCTCGATAATAACGCGGTATAGGTTTTCTAGCTCAAATTTGTTTAGGCATTTTTTGCCTAACTTTTTTAAATTTTCAAGCTGCGCGGCCGTAAGCTGCAACGAGCGGCGAGTCCGATGTATTCGGTCTCCGTTTGCGGCGCGCAAAGTTATATCAAGAGGCGCGAGGTCTTCGTCGCGAGCCTTCCGCAGCTCTTTTTTTCTTTTTGCTAGAATAGCGGTTTGAGAAGGGAATATTTTTAATTGCGGCACGTATAATTCGCGCGACCGAAGTTCGGCGTCTTTAGGGTTTTCGATTTTTTCCCCGCGTTTTTTTCGAGCCTTTGCCTTTGCGTCCCAAACGTTCTCAAATAGCTTAAATAGCGTCCGTAGCTCGCCGTCCGCGCGAGGAAGGGATTTTTCCATTTTTGGATTCTGCATACAACGGACGATTTTTTGTTTTTGAACGTCTTTTACGTAGCCGTGTTTATGGCGCAAGAGCGGGGTAAGTTCGGCGGCGTCGACGTCTATTTGGGCGTTTCGGTTCTCTATTTCCACCTCCCCGTCCTCGTGGATTTCAATGTTTGAGACGTTTACGGGGGTTTGCTCGTAGGCTAAAAGCCCCGTAAGATATTTTTTGCGGCGTTTTCTTGAATCCGTGTTGTCCCCTCCGACGTATTCGGCGTCGAGAATATCGACGGTAGCGGCATTCTCGCCTAGTTCGCCGCGTAATGTTTCTATAACGCGAGGGAGATATTTCGGCGTAGTAAAGAGCATAGCGTGGACGTGCGGGAGGCCGTTTTTGTGAGCCTCGTAAGCCCACGCCGCCCATACGGGGGCGAAGGCTAAACTGCGTTTGACTATATTTTTTAGAGCACCTTCAAGCTTGCGTGCGGCGTCTATATTCGAGGGGCGACCGCATTGGCGCTCGCCCCATATTTTCGTGTTCCATATAGTAAGGCAAGCGCCGACGGCGGTTAATCCGAGCTCGGAAACTAGCGGCGTAACGTCGTAGTTTCGGTATTTAAGCTCCGTTCCGCTCTCGTCAAAATACCCGCCGTCTTCGCTCAAAATGCGAAAGTCGCGACCGAAGGTATCTCGCAAATCCGCATAATTCATTGGCTTACCCCTAAATACCTATGCTTTTTTATACGCAAGTAAGCAGTGTTAGGGCATAATTCTTCTCGGTTTGAGTTTAGTGCTATTTTCTTAGTTATTCGGCTCGAACCCTGCTTCTTTTTTACCCAATTCATAGTCGAAAACCTTTTTCTTCCACATACGACAACCACCAAGTTAACGCATTACGGGTTAGCTCGATTTGCAGGTCTTCTATTCGCCCGCTCTTGTCGTAGTCGCGGATAATTTTCGCGCCGATAGCGTGACCCAAGACGCATTCTATGGACTCCCAGCTTAGCCAGTTACGACCCTTTTTGCGTTCATAATTCGCGAACGTAGAAAAAATTTTACGTAAACTATGGCAGACGAGAGAAGGCATTTCCCCGTTACTTTTTAGTGGTTCTACTTCCTCTAATACGCAGGATTTAAGGGCTTTTGAGAGCGTTGCGTCGCTTAATACGTTCCCTTTCATATTCGAGAAGATAAGGCCGTCGCTCGTTGCGAATTTTTGTTTCTCCTTTAGCCATTCCCCTAGCTTGTGCGGAAGGCCGAGATACATATCGCCGTTTGCAGCTACTTTCATTTCGTGAGCGGGAATTTTCAAAAAGTATTCCCCGTTCGCGTCGACTTTTAGGTGTTTAGACGGAGATTTCGGACGTTTCCAGAGCGCAACGCAGTCGCGAAGGCAAATTTTAAAGCGTTTCTCACAGAGCCCGTATGCGGATATTCGCCTATATATCGGCAGAGAGATTTTAAATCGGGCTCATTTTTAATATGCGGGTATTCGCTAATTCGGTTTTTTGGGAGAGAGAAAATGTCAAGCAGCTTTCCTCCTCGGAAAATGTCGTTCGCCATATATCCTCGCGCATACGCGAAGTCAAAAAGCTGATTGGCGAAGAGGCAGTAGTCTTCAAGCGCCGAATACGTCGCCTTTTGGAGTATTTCGCAGCCGATATCTTGGAGGTTTTGCAGCGATATTTCGGTTACAGGCGTATCTTTTAACACCCCTAGCTTCGAGTTAAAAATTTTTCGCTTTTTGGCTACGGTAGCAGGTTTTAGCCCTGAGCCTTTAAACACTAAAAAGTCTTCAAAAACCGCGCCTAGAGCGCCTTTTGGAGCGAGTTTATTCTCGCCTTCTTTTTGCATTTTTTCGCTAGCGTTTATTGCTGCGGCGTATGACATTTCGGGGAAGCGACCGAGCTTGATTCGGCTAGTTGCGCCAGTTTTTAAATAAAAATCTTTGTCGTATCTAGCGACGCGACCAGACCTTGTTACTTTTCGGACTTGCAATAGAAGCTTGTCCTTTAAAACTATTCGAGCGTAATCCGTGCCTACTGGTAAGCGATATTCTTCTATCGCAACATCTGGGCTAACTTTAAATTTAGCCGACCGAACGAGAGCGTTTTGTCTCATCGTGACTCCTTTATTTTTGATTTGGTCACAAGTAATTATAGCTGTGGAGCTCGCGATTTTCGTTTTTAGAGACAAAATACCCAAAATTTGATACCCAAAAACGGCTTGGGTATCGATTTTAGGTAGTTTTAGGCCAAATTCCCTTATGTTTGTTGAGGAGCTTGACTTTTTGACTTAGCTTGAACGTCGTATTTATGGGGATTAAGATTTAGAAAAATGAATAATGGTGCGACCTGCGAGATTTGAACTCGCACACCCTTCGGCACTACCACCTCAAAGTAGCGTGTCTACCGTTCCACCAAGGTCGCACGTGGATTAAAAGAACAAAGAGCGGGACGAACCCGCCCGATATTAAAACATTGGGTTTGCGTAAAGAACGATTAGCGCGATAACTAGTGCGTAGATAACTTGTGCTTCGATCATCGCAAGAGCAACGAACATCGTCGTAGTTAGCTTGCTGCCGACGCCTGGATTTCTAGCTGTGCCTGAGATTGTCGCAGATGCGGTATTTCCCATACCGATAGCGCCGCCAAGAGCCGCTAGGCCTAGACCGACTGCTGCTGCAAGAACAGAGTAAGATTTTAGCATTTCGCCGCCGTCCGCAAACGCGAAGCTGGCAAAAGCCATCATTAAGAAAACAACTTTTTTCATAAAGTCTCCTTGTAAATTTAAGCCATTTCGGATCAGACCCCTACTTTGAAGCTTTGAGAGCGCATTTTATAAAAATTTAGCTTTGAGTTACTTAAAACCGAGAAAATTTTCATAAATTTTCCTTTCGTAAAATTTGCCCACGCACAGTGCTACAAATTTACAAAAAATTTCAGCGATGTTTCGTTTTTCCACGAATTTATTTAAAAATTAGAATTTTAAAAGCTTTTTTATGCTAGCCTCGCTTCTGAAATTTCAAATACTAAGGTTAAATTTGGCGCAGGATAAATTTTCAAAAATCGGCTTTATCTTAGCCGTCGCAGGCTCTGCGGTAGGGCTTGGAAACGCGTGGAAATTCCCGTATCTAGTCGGCCAAAACGGCGGTTCGGCTTTCGTGCTTTTGTATCTTTTTATGACGTTTTTTATCGGACTTGCGATATTTTTCGGAGAGATAGCTATCGGCAAGCTTTCCGAGTCTGACCCTGTAAACGCCTTTAAAAAGCTTGCTCCAAAGCGCAAAGAAACCTGGAAATTTGCAGGTTTTACGATGATAGGCGCGATCATCATCGCCTCTTTTTACACGGTCATCATCGGATGGATACTAAAATACGCAGTTATGGTAATAACCGAGCTGCCAAAAGACGTCGAGGCTTCGGAGAAAATTTTCGGAAATTTCTACGCCAACGACACCGCGTCTCAAATTTTTTACTTCACGATCGTGTTTTTCCTTTGTATTTTTATCGTATCAAAGGGCATAAAAAGCGGCATCGAACGCGTAAACGTCTGGATGATGCCTTCGCTTCTTATTTTACTTATCATCATGCTTGGCTACTCTTTTACGATGGACGGCTTCGTGCAGTCGGCTAAATTTTTGCTGGTTCCCGATTTTTCAAAACTAGGCGTGAGTAGCATTTTAACCGCGCTTGGACTCGCGTTTTTTACGCTATCTCTAGGTGTCGGCGTTATCATCGTTTACTCTGCGTCGCTGCCCGATAATACGAATCTCGTTAGCTCGTCGATCATCATCGTCGTGATAAACGTCGTGATGGGCATTTTGATGGGGCTTGTTATCTTTACCTTCGTGTTTGAGTTTGGCGCGACGCCTAGTCAGGGTGTGGGACTCGTGTTTATCTCGCTGCCTACGCTGTTTGCGAAGCTGGGCACGCTCGGACACGTGCTAGCGTTCGCGTTTTTCTCGGCTCTGCTTTTTGCGGGCATTACCTCGGCTATCTCGATGCTAGAGCCTTTTACGCACTATCTTATCCGCGAATTTAGCTTTTCTCGTAAAAAAGCCCTCGCGCTAATCGGCGCTTTCATCTACTGCATGGGCATTTTGTGTATACTTTCAAGCATCGAAGGCGTTAAAGAAAATTTGACGTTTTTCGGTAAGAGCTTTTTTGACTGCCTCGATTTTCTCAGCTCAAACGTCATCATGCCAATAGGCGGTATTACGGTGTCGATTTTTGTGGGCTTTGTCATCAAAAAAGACGCGCTTTACATACTTTTTGGGCCGTATATGAGCAAGGCCGTTTTTGAAATTTGGTATTTTATGATTAGATTCGTAGCTCCTATTAGCATCGTCATCATCACGATAAATGCGCTAAGAGGCTAACCGTGACAGGCGATAAATTTTCTAAAATCGGATTTATATTATCCATCGTGGGTGCTGCTATCGGACTTGGTAATGCGTGGAAATTTCCATACATGGTCGGCGCAAACGGCGGCTCGGCGTTCGTGCTTTTGTATCTTGTTTTTGCCGTTGCGGTCGGGCTTAGCATATTTTTTGCCGAGATGGCAATGGGTAAAATTTCAAACGCCGATCCCGTTAACGCCTTTCGCTCGCTCGCCCCTAAAAACGGCAAATTTTGGGGCTATGCCGGCGTCATAATGATAACGGGCGTTTTAGTTGCGTCGTTTTATACGGTCATCATCGGCTGGGTTATTAGGTACTCGGTCTTATCTCTTGGCGAGCTTCCGCAAAGTATCGCGGTTTCGGGCGAAAATTTCGGCAAATTTATAAGCTCTGATATCTCGGGTCAAATTTTATACTTTAGCATCGCGTTTGCTGCCTATTTTTTCATCCTCTCAAAGGGCATAAAAGGCGGCATCGAGCGCATAAATTTATGGCTCTTGCCGACGCTTTTTTTACTGCTTATTTTTATGTTGATTTACTCGGCGCAGATGGGCGGATTTTCGCAGGCGGCAGAGTTTTTGCTAGTGCCTGATTTTTCTAAGATCACGAGCGAGGCGGTATTTGTAGCTCTTGGGTTAGCGTTTTTTACGATGTGCGTGGGTATCGGCGCGATAGCTACGTATTCGGTTAGCCTAGATGACAAGACTAATCTTTTCACCTCTTCGCTCTACGTCGTCGCGCTAAACATCATCGTTAGCGTCGTCATCGGGCTTATCGTTTTTACCTTTGTTTTCGAGTACGGCGAGCAGCCTAGCCAGGGCGTGGGACTTGCCTTTATCTCGCTGCCTACGCTGTTTGCTAAGCTAGGAGGGATGGGAAACGTCCTAAGCTTTACGTTTTTTACCGCGCTTATTTTTGCGGGACTTACGTCGGCTATCTCGATGGTCGAGCCGCTCGTTTTTTATCTCATAAACGAGTTTAAGATACCTCGCCTAGGCGCGATCGCGATCGTTGGCGTCTGCGTTTATTGCCTGGGCACGCTTTGCGCGCTTTCAAACATCGCCGAATTTAAAGACGCGCTCACGTTTTTTGGCAAGGGATTTTTCGATGTTTTAGACTATCTTAGCTCAAATATCATGCTGCCGCTTGGCGGTATCGTAATAGCGGTATTTGTGGGCTACGCGATGAAAAGAGGCAGCCTAGAGGAGCTATTTTTACCGTATATGGGTAGGGCGGTTTTTGAAATTTGGTATTTTTTACTGCGATTCGTCGCGCCGATTTGCATTTTAGCGATAATGATAAGACAAATTTTGGGGAGTTAAATGGAACGAAATTTAAAAAAAGTAGAGAGGTTTTTCGATAAATTAGGCGACATCGTGGGCTACGTCTGTATACTCGTGATGTTTTTGATGATCGCGGACGTTTTTTTTAACGTTACGGCGAGATATTTTTTCAAGTACGGCAACGTAGGCCTCCAAGAGCTCGAGTGGCACTTTTTTAGCATCATCATCCTACTTGGCATGAGCTACGCGCTAAAAGACGACGCGCACGTGCGAGTGGATATATTTTACGAAAAGATGAGCGTAAAGAAAAGGGCGCTCATAAATATGGCGGGCGTTATCCTTTTCATCCTGCCGCTTGCGCTTTTGGTCGCGCGGCTGAGCTGGGACTACGTCGTAGAGGCGTACGAGAGCGGCGAGGGTAGCGCCGATCCCGGCGGTTTGCCGTATCGCTGGGTTATCAAGGCCTTCATCCCGTTTAGCTTTTGGCTACTTATATTTTTTAGCGTCGGCTACTTTATAAAGTGGCTAAACGTCTATCTGGATGCTCGCTCAAATTTAAGCGAGATGGGCAAATTTGACGCAAATTTAAACCAAACTGCGCAACAAGGAGAGGGAAAATGACCGGCATCGTAATGTTTTTAGCCGCGCTTTTTATGCTTGCTATCGGCTTTAGCGTCGCATTTACCTTTGGCGCGATAGCCGTTATTTTCGGACTCATCGGCGGTATGGTCGAGAGCTTTGGCGACGGCAACGGCTTTATGGGCGGGCTTGAGATATTTAAAGAGACCTTTAACTTTATGCCTTACCGCATCTACTCGATAATGGAAAATAAAATCCTCATCGCCGTGCCGCTTTTTGTTTTTATGGGCATTATTTTGCAAAAGACCAAGCTAGCCGAGAGATTGCTCGAGTCTATGGCTTTTTTATTCGGCGAGATTCGCGGCGGCGTGGCGATTAGCACCGTGCTAGTGGGCGCGCTGCTAGCCGCATCTACGGGCGTTGTCGGAGCTAGCGTCGTAGCTATGGGCGTTATGAGCTTGCCCGTGATGCTAAAGTACAACTACAACAAAGCCTTAGGCTGTGGCACTATCTGCGCTTCGGGTACGCTTGGACAGATCATCCCGCCTTCCATTGTGCTTATTATTCTTGGCGACGTATTTACGGTGCCTGTGGGCGATCTTTTCCGCGAGGCGATATATCCGGGTCTTGCGCTCGTGGCCGCTTATATAGCCTATATCCTCATCGTCTCTTACGTCAAAAAGGACTACGCACCGCCCGTCGTAGTAGAGAGCGATATGCCTAAATCAAAGCAAATTTTAAACGCTATTCTTGCGATTTTGCCGCCGTTGGTGCTCGTCGTGTTAGTGCTTGGTTCGATATTTGAGGGCATCGCTACGCCGACGGAGAGCTCGGCATTTGGCTGCGTGGGCGCGATCTTGCTTTCGGTTTTTTATAAAACTTTTTCGTTTAAAATGCTAAAAGAAGCGCTCGAAGAGAGCGTCAAAACCACGGCCGTCGTCTTTACTATCCTTATCGGCGCGACGGCGTTTTCGATGGTGTTTAGCTACACCGGCGGCGACGAGATAGTTGAGGAAGTAATGTCGAATTTACCGGGCGAAAAATGGGGCTTTATTATCTTATCGATGATTACAATTTTTGCGCTGGGATTTTTTATAGACTTTGTCGAGATTTCGTATATCGTGCTGCCGATTTTAGCGCCGATTGCAGTAAATTTAGGCATAAATCCGCTATATTTTGCTATCGTTATCGCGATGAACTTACAGACTTCGTTTCTCACGCCGCCGTTTGGCTTTAGTCTCTTTTACCTAAAAGGCGTGGCGCCCGCGGAGATTAAGACTTCTGATATCTACAAAGGCGTCGTGCCTTTTATCGGACTGCAAATTTTGGTTTTAGCGATTTTTGCCGTTATTTTGTTGAGCTAGATTTAAATTTAACGTTTTGGGCTATAATCTTTCAAATTTATCCAAAGGAAAAAAATGAAAAAAATAGCCCTGATCTCGACGCTTGCCGCGCTGGCTAGCGCGCAGAGCAATCTACTGGAGATCTACAAAAATAAGTCCTTCATCCATCAAAGCTTCGCCGATCAAAAAAGCGAATTTAGCCTAAATTTGCCCGAGTTCGTAGCGCTTGAGGATATCGACGTGAGCGCGTCTTGCGAGCTAATCAGTCTAAATTTAAACGAACCAAAACCGTTAGAAGACGAAAGATACGATAAATTTAAAAAAGCTCAAAACGAGTTTGAGGAGCTGGGAAATAAAGTAGGCGCGCTAAACGCGAAAAACAAATTTTTAAATAATTTCTCGGCTTTCAAAGAGCAAAGCGTCGAGAATTTGAGCGCCGATGCGGATAAATTTTACGATATAACGCTAAAAGCGCTAGCCGAAGCCTCGCAGGCTAAAAAGCTGCTTAATGATGCGAATCTAAAAATGCAAGAACTAGAAAGAGAGATCGTAAATTTTCAAAAGCTGGACCTTAAATTCGAATGCGACCCAAAACAGGTCAAAATCTCCTATCCGGTGGGCGTTAGCGTAAATTTAAAAAATAAAATTTCCGCCCGGGTCGAAAAAGGCAAGGTCGAAATCTCGCAAAATTTGACCCTAAAAAATCCCCTTGATACGGATTTATCAAATCTCACGATCGCGCTTTATCCGTTTTACTATTCGTCAAATTTGACGCCTGAGCCTTTTTATCCGTGGTACGAGGGCAAGGCAGAGCCTATGCTAGCCGCGGCTCCGGTGGCGATGGAGGCCTACGATAGAGCTGCGGTTGCGCCGATGAAAAAGGCAAAGCAAGTATCCCGTAATTACGCTAAAGAGACGGAGGCTAGCAACGTCCAAAACGAGCTCGCAAATACTTGGCGCATCGATAACGTAAGTCTAAAAGCGGGCGAGGAAAAGAGCTTTAGCTACGACAAGCAAAGCCTTGACGCGAAATTTGACCTAGTTATCGACGGATACGGCAGCGCAAACGCATACGTTAGAGCTAAATTTAAGCCTGAGCGAAGCGTAGAGAGCTCGGACGCGGAGTTTAAAATCGGCGACGTAAATATCGGCAAAAGATACGTAGGCTACGCTGCGGGCGAGGAGGCCGAGGAGTTTTTCGGCAAAAACGAGCTTGTGGCCGTAAAAAAGGAAAATAACGGCGAATTTACGAAAGAGTCGTTTTTCGGCTCGAAAAATAAAATCTCGCAGGGCTATAAATTTACCGTAAAAAACGGCTCTAAACTCGCGTGGGACGTGGTTTTGCAGGAGCGAGCGCCAGTTAGCGCGCATGAGAGCGTAAGCGTAAGCATGAAAAACGACCCCAAAGAGAGCGAACTGGATAAAGACGGCAGGGTGACGTGGAAATTTGCGCTTAAGCCAAACGAGAGCAAGGAGATAAATTTCGCCTATGAGCTTACTAGGCCCGGGAAATAACGGCACAAAATTTAGCTTAAATTTGCTTTGTAAGGGCTCGTCTCTTGCGCGCCTTTAAATGAGCTAGAAATTTTCTCCCTCGATGAACTATGTGTTCTATCTT
>CAUPYN010000050.1:0-10765 GCA_963515575.1 uncultured Campylobacter sp. | reverse complement strand
GCAGATACTATCCCTCATGCTCGGAATTTGCCGTTTGGCAGTTTAAATTTAACGGCTTTTTCTCGGCGCTTTTTGCGGTCATTTTTAGAATTTTACGCTGTAATCAGCTCTTTAAAGGCGGTATAGACTACCCCGTCATCAGTAAAAATTTCGACTCTTTTTTTATATCCAATCAAAATTTAAAATCACATATTGCATTTTGGTTCGTCCCGTATAAAAAAAAATTCTACGTTATTAAAAATTTAGACTTTCAAAAGGAAAAATAGTGTTAGACAATATGTCAGTTCAAAAACGCGTGATATTAGCGACCGTTTTATCTTTTATCTTTTTTATCGCTTACGATCATTTTTTTATTCCTAAAAATTTGCCGACAGATCAAAACCAAACCGTAGCTGTGCAGCAATCAAGCCAAGCAAACGCCGCTCCGAGCGCAAATACCGCATCGGCTACTGGCGCTCCGCAGGCTGTAACTACGCAAAGTCGCGAGATCGCCGTTATAAAGGGCGAGCACTTTGAGGCGCGTATTGACGAGCTGGGCAGAATTTCTAAATTTTATCTAAACGACGAAAAATATAAAAACGCTGAAGGCAATCGCATCGAGCTAGCAGGCGCTCAGCCGTTACCGCTTGAAGTTCGATTTAGCGACAAAGCTTTAAATGAGCAAGCTTTTAAAGTAGCCTACGCGAGCGACGTTAGCGAGATAAATTTAACTAGCGAGCCAAAAAGCATAGTTTTAACGCAAAATTTGGAAGGCTCTAGCGTAACCAAGAAAATCACGTTTTATCCAAACGGAAGCTACGATCTGGATCTTAGCGTGAGCGCGGGCGAATACTACGTGACTCCGGGCTTTCGTCCAAGCGTCGCTATCGACAGCTACACCGTCCACGGCGCGCTACTTAAACACAACGACGGCAAGCTAACTATCATCGAGGACGGCGACGTAGATGCAACCGAAAGCTTTAATAACGTAAACATAGCCGCAGCTAGCGACAGATACTACACGGCTTTGTTTTTTAAATTTGACGGACTTTTAAATCCCGTAGTTTCAAAAGACGGCGCGGGCAATGCAGTGATATTCGTAAAAGGCGAGCAGAATTTTAAAGCCAAAGGCTACATCGGTGCTAAAGACCATGCGACTCTAAGCCAGATAAACGAGGAGCTTGTGGACGTCATCGAGTACGGCTGGTTTACCTTTATCGCAAAACCGATGTTTGCGTTTTTAAATTGGCTTTACGGCTATATCGGCAACTGGGGCTGGGCGATCGTCGTGCTAACGCTAGCTATCAGGATCGTGCTTTTCCCTCTTACCTACAAAGGCATGCTATCGATGAATAAGCTAAAAGATCTGGCACCAAAAGTAAAAGAGCTGCAAGCCAAATACAAAGGCGATCCGCAAAAGCTAAATATGCACATGATGGAGCTATATAAGAAAAACGGCGCCAACCCTATGGGCGGCTGCTTGCCGATACTTATGCAGATACCGATTTTCTTTGCGATTTACCGCGTTTTGCTAAACGCGATCGAGCTAAAAGCCGCACCGTGGATACTGTGGATACACGACCTTTCGGTGATGGATCCGTATTTCGTGCTGCCTATTTTGATGGGTGCGACGATGTTCCTTCAGCAAAAGCTCACGCCGACCACGTTTAGCGACCCGATGCAAGAAAAGATAATGAAATTTTTACCGCTTATCTTTACGTTTTTCTTCGTGACCTTCCCTGCGGGACTTACGCTTTACTGGTTTGTAAACAACCTCTGCTCGGTCGTTCAACAAATTTTCGTAAATAAACTCTTTGAAAAGCATAAAAAAGCGGAGGTAAAGGTCTGATGCGCATAGAAGCCGAAAATTTGCAAGAAGCTTTTAAAAAGGCTGCCGAGGAGCTAAACTGCTCCGTTACCGAGCTTGATATCAAAATTTTGCAAAATCCGAGTGCCGGCTTTTTGGGATTTTTTAAAAAAACGGCGATCATCGAAGCCGTAAAAGAGGGCGCGCATAAAGAAGTGAAAAAGGCTCATCAGACAGCTCGCAAAGAAAACGTAAATGAAAAAAAGAGGGAGTTTAAGAAAAAGGAAAGCTTAGCCGAGGAGCAAAGTTACCAAGACGATAAAGACAAGAAAAAAAATCATAAAAATCGGCACGAACATCACAAGTCCCAGACGATCAAACAAAATGAAACGAGTGCGGCAGACGAGCCGAAATTTACCGAGCCGCACGCTGAACCGCAAGTAAACGAGCCTCACAAAAAAGAGCGACCCAAAAAAGAAAGCGGTAAAAATATCCTTGATCACTCAATCATCGATACCTTTAATAAAAACGATTTTTACGAGGGCGATGAAAAAATAGGAAGTAGCGAAAATCTTGACTCGCTAGCTTCCGGTGACGAGACGAATTTGACGCAAAGCGCCCCAAATTTAACTAAAAAAGAAAAACAAGACTCTCGCGTGGACCGCGGCTTGGCTCAAAAACAAAAAGAGCAAAAACAAAAAGCCGACATCGATAAAGCGCTACCCGAGATAAAGCAGGGCGTAGAAAAGCTCTTTGGAGGAAATTTTTTTACGATAGATAAGATAGACGTGCGTAAATTTGACGACGATACCGTAATAGTCGAGCTTGACGGCGAGGATGCTGCGCTACTCATCGGCAAAGAGGGCTACCGCTACAAGGCGATCTCGTATCTGCTTTATAACTGGATAGGTTCTAAATACGGCCTTAGCGTACGCCTTGAGATAGCTCAGTTTTTGCAAAATCAAGAGGCTGCGATCGAGCAATATCTAAAAAGCGTAATCGAGCGCGTCGAGGAGACGGGCAAGGCAAAAACAAAGCATCTAGACGGCGTTTTGGTTAAGATCGCCCTAGAAAAACTGCGCGAGAAATTCCCGGATAAGTACGTCGGCGTAAAGTCAAACAGCGACGGACAATACGTGGTCGTAAACGATTTTATAAAAAAATGAACGAAACTATAGCCGCCGTCGCCACCGCACACGGCGTAGGCGCGATCTCTATCATCAGGCTAAGCGGCGCAAACGCCCTTAGCCTAGCTCTAAAACTCACTAAAATCACCTATCTAGTCCCGCGTTATGCGACTCTAACTAAAATTTACGCCGAAGGCGAGATTATCGACGAAGCCTTGCTTATTTACTTTAAGGCTCCGCATAGTTTCACGGGCGAGGACGTGGTGGAGTTTCAGCTCCACGGCGGGCTAGTAGTGGCAAATTTGATCCTAGGCGAACTTATCAAAAGCGGCGCCAGACTCGCGCGCGCAGGCGAGTTTAGCAAGCGAGCGCTCATAAACGGTAAGATGGATTTTAGCAAGATCGAGGCGATAAACTCGCTCATAAACGCAAAAAGCGAGGACGGCGCAAAGATTATGGCTCGCACGATGAGGGGAGATTTGGCTAAATTTACGAACGAGATTCGCCGCGAACTCGTGAAAACTCTGGCATTTGTGGAGACTAGTATCGACTATGCCGACGATGATTTGCCTGCGGATTTGCTAGAGAGCATCAACCAAATGCTAAAACAAAATAGCGCTAAACTAGATAAAATCGTCGCCATAAGCCAGAGTAGAAAAGGGCTGCTCGAGGGCTTTAAAATAGCGATAGTCGGCAAGCCAAACGTCGGCAAAAGCTCGATCTTAAACTCGCTTTTATCTTACGAGCGCGCGATCATCAGCGACGAGGCCGGCACTACTAGAGACAGTATCGAAGAAGCCCTAAAAATCGGCACTCATCTCGTACGCATCATAGACACGGCAGGTATCCGCAAAAACGCGGGCAAGATCGAGCAGATCGGCATTTCGTATTCGCTGCGGGCTATCGAGGAGGCCGACGTTATCCTGGCTGTTTTTGACGCGTCGCAGGAGGCTGATGAGCAGGATAACGAGATCCTGGAGCTTTTAAAAAACTCGCAAAAAAAGATTTTTTACGTTTTAAATAAATGCGACCTCGGCGTTAAATTTAGCGCTCCAGTGGACGCGATACAAATTTGCGCCAAGCAAGGAACGGACGAGATAATAAATAATCTAAAAGCATATCTCGACGCTCAGGAGACGAGCGAGATACTACTAAACTCCGCTCGTCAAATTTTATGCTGCGAGGCGGCGAGCGAGGCGATAAAAAGAGCGTTAAATTTGCTAGCGGGGTCCGAACTTGAGCTTTTTGCTTATGAGCTAAACACGGCAATAGAGCAAATCTCGTCGATTACAAAGCCGTTTGAGAGAAGCGAAATTTTAGACGAAATGTTTAGCAGTTTTTGTCTAGGTAAGTAGCAAGTTCATTTTGCAAAATCCGTATCTTGCTAGGACTCATCTAGCCTTGACGGCGTCGCATCCCAATCAAATGCCAATCTTGCTAAAATAAAACAGTGTAGCACGCCTAACGAATAAAATTAAGAAAGAGAAAGACGAAAAATTAGGTAAATTTGCTCGCTAAACTCGTCCTAAAACTATGACTAATTTAACCTACGCTCATTTTCGACTAAATTTGGCTGAGCGCCAGGCGCGAAACTTGTTAAAATTACTAAGCGCAAACAAGCGTATAAAAAGAAAAAATATGAATCCGTTTAAAATTTTAATTTTTGCAATTATTGTAAATTCGGCTTTTGCTGGCGACGCGTCAAAGGATGTAAATTTGACCGCAAATGCTGCACGCAACCAAAAAGAAGTAAAAATGCTAGAGGCGTTTTGCGGATCGATTTTGCCCTTTAGTGTGGCCTCATGTATGCAGCTAGCGGACAAGCGTTTGGACGAGAATAGCGCTTTTTACGACAGACAAAAGGGTCTAGCGGCGCTGCAAAAGGTCTGCGACTCGAAGGACGAGCGCGACTCAAAGCTAGCTTGCACGAAGCTAGCTTTGAGTCCGCCGAGAGCCGCGAATGTCTAAACGCCGCTAAATACTACCAGGTCTTGCTTGTCGGCGGCGTGGCAGCGTCGGCTCTTTTTCAAAAGAGCTGCGACGAGCGCGGCGGGACGGACTGCTTGTATGCTAAATTTTTTGATAAGGCTCGAGACGGGATGACGGACGAGTATGTGCGAAAGATGAAAAAGTATCTCAAAAAGGCGTGCGACGCGGGCGAAAAAGAGGGCTGCAAGGAGTTTGAAAAACTGCGCGAGCTTTGAGTTGCGAGATAAAATTTAATGCAAAAAGCAGTTTTTGCCTAAAATTTAGTTACTCTCCGAGACCCGCACCCCAAAAATGCTAATTTTTATTTGGCTAAATTTAGAGCCGAATTTATTCTTGATTAAGGATTAGGCGCTTTTAAATCGTTTAGTTTTGTAGCGCGGCGCAAATATTATAAAAAGGCGGTAGTATAAATTTGCATACTGCGTCAAATTTTACCCGTCAAATTTGCCTCGTTTTCGTCTCTTTGGTTTATCAAGTTTTTATGCGAATTTAAGTAAAATCAACCAAATTTTTTTAAAGGCTAAAAATGGACAAATCTACCGTAAAAGCGCATAAAATCAGCGACGACGAATACGAAAATATACTTAAAATCCTAGGTAGAGAGCCCAATTTGCTCGAGCTTGGGATATTTTCCGCGATGTGGAGCGAGCACTGCAGCTACAAGTCGAGTAAAAAGTACCTAAACGGCTTTCCGACCAAGGCGCCGTGGGTGATCCAGGGTCCGGGCGAGAACGCGGGCGTCATTGACGTCGGAGGCGGCATCGCAGCGGTGTTTAAGATGGAGAGCCACAATCACCCAAGCTTCATCGAGCCTTTTCAGGGCGCGGCGACGGGCGTGGGCGGGATACTGCGCGACGTATTTACGATGGGCGCGCGGGTCGTTGCGAATATGAACTCGCTGAGATTCGGCGAGGTGAGGGGCGAGAGCGAAAATGCGAAAAAACAGCGCTACCTGCTAAAAGGCACGGTCGCGGGCATCGCTCACTACGGCAACTGCATGGGCATACCTACTATCGGCGGCGAGACGACGTTTGATTCTAGCTTTAACGGCAACATCCTAGTAAATGCATTTGCGCTCGGGCTTTGTAAGAGCGACGAGATATTTTACGGCAGAGCCGAAGGCATCGGCAACCCCGTGATCTACGTGGGCTCCAAAACGGGCCGCGACGGGCTCGGGGGTGCCGTGATGGCCAGCGATAGCTTTAACGACGCGAACAAATCTCTGCGCCCGACCGTTCAGGTGGGCGATCCGTTTGCCGAAAAACTGCTGATGGAGGCGTGCTTGGAGCTATTTAAAACCGACTACGTCGTGGGTATACAGGATATGGGCGCGGCGGGACTAACCTCTAGTAGCTTTGAGATGGCAGGACGCAGCGGCAGCGGTATGAAGATGTATCTAGACCGCGTGCCTATGCGCGAGACTGGCATGACGCCTTATGAGCTAATGCTGAGCGAAAGCCAGGAGCGTATGCTCATTTGCGCAAAAAAGGGCTGCGAACAAAAGATACTTGAAATATTTAAAAAATGGGATCTAGATGCCGAGATCATCGGCGAGGTGACAAGTAGCGGCGTGATGGAGCTTTATTGGCACGGCGAGCTAGCGGGCGAGATACCTATAGCGCCGCTTAGCGAAGCCTCTCCGGTGCTTAACCGACCGACTGCGCGCCCAAAATACCTAGACGAAATCAAAAATTTACAAATCCCGGGGAACGCGGATAATAAAACCGCGTTTTGGAAGCTACTTGGCGAGCCTGAGGTGCTAAACAAGTCGCTAATCTACGATCAATACGACGCAAATATCCAAACAAACACGATCAAACAACCGGGACTCCTCGGAGCTGCGGTTATCCGCGTGAAAGAAACGGGCAGGGCGATCTCGATGGCGGCGCAGTGCGACCCGCGGGCAAATTTCGTTGATCCCAAAAACGGCGCGGCTAGAGCGGTCGCGGCTGCTGGACGAAAGGTCGCGATGAGCGGAGCGACGCCTCTAGCTATCACCGACTGCCTAAACTACGGCAATCCGCAAAATCCGGAGGTCATGTGGCAGTTCGCGCAGGGCTGCGAGGGTATCAAAGAGGCTTGCCGCGAGCTAAATACGCCAGTTGTGAGCGGCAACGTGAGCCTATATAACGACACCGAGGGCGTGAGCGTCTATCCGACGCCCGCGATCGTGACGGTGGGCGTAAACGAGGACGCAAATGCGAGCCTACCGAGCGTCTTTACGCGCGCCGGCACGGCGATATACGTGCTTGGCGAGACAAAGGGCGAATTTGCCGCGTCGCTTTACGCTAAGGCGCTATTTGACGCGGTGGGCGGCGAGCTATCCGCGGTGGACTATAAAAAAGAGCGCGCGCTGTGGGATCTGGTCATCGAGGCAAATAAATCGGGCGCACTAGAGTTTGCAAACAGCGTAGGCGTGGGTGGCATGGCCATAACGCTAGCAAAAATGGCGTGCCTAAGCGGGCTTGGTGCGGAGTGCAAATTTGACGTTAAAAAGCCGAGTTTCATCTTTGACGAGAGCTTTTCGCGCGCGATCGTCGGCGTGAAAGACGAGGCTAAATTTGAATCTCTAGCCGCTAAACACGGCGTCAAATTTGAAAAAATTGGCAGCGTAGGTGGAGATAAATTTAAACTAAACGATATCGATGAAAAGCTAAGCGACGTGAGCGAGGTTTATTTTAGTGAGTTTGCCAAGATTATCAAGCAAGAAAGCTAAATGATAATCTTAAGCGGCTTTAAAGAGATAAATTTTGATCCGCGCCTTATACCAGGCGCCGAAAAATTCGGCAAAAGTCCGGATAAAATAGACTTCGATAAAAACGCGGCTTTGATCGGTTGTATCGGGGCTTGTAAATTTGAGCTGTTTAACGTCAAAAAGGAGCTTATCTGGGAGATAGGCGGCGATTTTTTACGTTTTGCCTTTGTGCCAGGATGCGCGCAAATTTGGCTGGTTAAGAAAACTAGCGAGCTTACGTGCGAGCTTTTGGTTTATGACTACGAGCGAAATTTGATCGCTAAAGAGGAGTTTGACGCGCTTAGATCCGGGGGTGCGTTAGTTTTGGTAAAGCCGTTAGGCGCGGCTGTCGCCGTGGAGTTTGATTGCGACGCAGACGGCTCTAGCGGATTTTTAGCGCGGCTTGAAAACGGCAAGATAAAAGCGCTACCTTACGGCGAAAATGTTTTTTTATCGCTCTTGGACGGCGAGCAAGCGTTATTTATGAGTAGTTCAAAAAATCTCGCCTTCATCGCCCGCGCGTCTGATTTAGCGCGGCTAAGGGAGATAAATTTCGACCAAACGCAGCTTGCGCGGGATTTAGACGGCGAGTTTTTGCTAAACGGCATTATCCCGCTTGGCCGGAGCTTCTGGCTGGTAACTAGCGTCAGTTTTGCGAGCGGTTATCGTCATTACGTATTTGACGCCCAAAATTTGCGTTTTATAGACGAGGCTGCGATAGAGGGATTTTTGCCTTATGCGCAGGAGTGGGGTTACGTGCGCAGCGAGATAACCGCGCTAAAGCTAGTAGAGGGTAAAATCGCTGCGTTTTGGGACAAAATCATAAAAAACGTTACGAAAAAAAACAAAGAAACGCAGATAATAAGGCGCTATTTTACGGCCGATTTTGCGGACGTCGTAGCGCAAATTTTAGCCGCTGTAAAGCTTGGAGACAAGAGGTAAAAAACCTAGCATTTGCGGGTCGTCCGGCGATTAGCGCATGGCATATAGCTTAAGCCGCGCCGCGCGATTTAGCGGCTAATTTTACTAAATTTAAGGCGGAGCGTGATAGTAATTAGCGATTTTACCGAGCTTGACGGCGATCCCAGATACGGCGGTATAAACGCTGCCGATTTTGGCGCGAGTAAATTTTGCTTTAGCGTAGGTACGCTAGCAAAGCTGGTCGCGATCTGGGGTGACGAATACGAGGACGAGGAACCCGGTTTTAAACTCTACGGCTTTGATCGCAAGCTAAAATTTAGCCTAAATGAGCCGATAATCTATGCTAAATTTGAACCTCGCGCGGCTCAAATTTGGTTAGCCAGGCGAGATAGCAAGAAGCAAATTTCGATTTTGATTTACGGCTACGGCGGCGAGCTAAGGGCAAATTTAGCGCTACCTGATGAGCTTGAAAATTCAGGCGTCTGGATGGACGAGCTGCCGCAAACGGGCGGTATGGCCGTAGGGTCTTGGCGCGGGGCAGGACGGCTCTAGGTTGTTTTTGTTGCAGGCAAAGGGGAGTGGATTAAATTTAACCGCCGAGCTTGAGGACGATTTTAGTTTTTTGTTTGTTACGGCCGGCAAAAACGGCGAATGCGAAGGAAACTACGCGCCGGAGGGTAAATTTGGCAAAGAGCTAGAATATGCGTCAAAACGCAAATGCCAAAACGAGCAAACGCGCAGGCAAAAATGCTTTTTGGGCGGCAACGCAAAAGAGCCCAAAAGCCAAATAAGCAATCAACCGCGCGATTTAAAAAATAACTTCGCGCGCGAAGCGGTGCTGCTAAATTTATACGAGCAAGAAATCGCCGTATCAAGCTATCCGCAGCTAAAGCCGCTACGCAGATTTAGCTTTCCTGACGAGATCGCGTTAGACGGTGAGGCTCGCGGATTTATGCTAGGCGGTATCGCGCCGCTTAGCGACCGAATTTGGCTCATGCGCGACGACGGATATTTTCGCCACTATCTTTTTGACGCGAGCAAATTTGAGTTTATCGCCGAGATCGCTCTGGCGGGCTTTGAGCCTAAAAATGGCGGCGCAGGCGAGATAACGTCGCAAATTTGCGATTTGGACTGCTTTGGGGGCAAATTGATATTTACGCGCTACGAGCTAGGCGAGCCGGATCGCTATTTTGAAGCGGACGCAGCAAAGGTGTCGGCGTTTATGCAAATTTAAAGCCGATTTCGTAAGCTTAAAGACTAAAATTTAAGCCGTTTTAACGTTTTTGAGCCGAACTTAAAATTTAATAAGTTTAAAAAGGCTAAAATTGGAGCTAGCCTAACGCTTTTAATCAAATTTAGCAAGCTAAATTTAGACGGCTCAAAGCCGAATAATCAAAAAAGGAGACGAAAAACAAAACGGCTTTAGGCGCAAACGAATTTATAAATCAACGAAAGGAAAAGTAGATGTCTTGGAAAGACTTTTTAAACAACAAAGAGGACGAGCAGCCGCAAAAGGAGGGCAGAGGAATGGATCAAAAAAGCGTAGCTAAGCCGCCGGTGTTATTTAGCGAGACGCAGCAGGTATTAAAAGAAGTCGAAGCTAAACTAGGCGGCACGCTCATCACATACTACAACTCAAACGCGGGCAGCGTCTGCGGCAACGACGCGAGCGCGATGTATGAAATTTTAAAGGGCAAAAAGATAGAAAACGCGTTTTTGTTTATCAAGAGCGACGGCGGCAGCGGTATCGCAGCGCTTCGTATCATCAGCACTCTTAGAAACTACTGCAAAAACATAACCGCGCTTATCCCTGCTAACTGCGCATCGGCCGCGACGATGATGGCGCTTGGCGCAAACGAGATCGTGATGGGGCCGCTAGCGTATCTAACCGCCGTCGATACCTCGCTAAAACACGCGATGAGCCCGATAGATAACGGCAACGAGCGCGTCAGCGTGTCGATGGACGAGCTAAACCGCGTGATAAAACTCTGGAAAATGCACGAGAAAGACAACGACGAAAACCCGTATAAATCGCTATATAACTACATCCATCCGCTGGTTTTCGGCGCCGTAGACCGCGCCAGCTCGCTCTCGCTAAAGATCTGCTGCGAGCTTTTGCGCTATCACATGAACGACGAGGCAAAGATCCAAAACATCTCCGAGCGTCTAAACAGCGACTATCCGGCGCATGATTATCCTATACTTTTC
>CAUPYN010000049.1:0-10830 GCA_963515575.1 uncultured Campylobacter sp. | reverse complement strand
GCTCTAGAGTAGCCGTCAAAAGCGACACGAACTCCTCGCACGCTCCGGCGCTTCCTGCGCTCCTAATCGCGCCGTCAAGCTCTGCTACCATCTCCGCTAAATCATCTGTTTTTTTTATCCCGTAGTCGTTAAGCCTTTTCAAAAAACTGTCGTCGTAATCGGTTAAAAAATCAAACCACTTATATTTTATCCTATCGGCAGTTTGAGCGTCGGTGCGTCTGTTTAGCGCCTCGATACTGGCTTCTGCCAGCTTTCTTGCGCTTTTGTTATGCAGCGTGGCTACGGCTTGAAGTACTTTTTTGCTCATAGCGCATAGTGCGGCTACTAGCTTTGGATACTCAACGAGACTGGGGGAATTTAACCTAGAGGCCATAAAAGCAAAAAGCTCGTCCACGCTTTTTACGTTTTTTTGTTTTAGTTGCGCCTTAAATTCGTCATTTAGTCTACCGACGTATTTTTCTAGCTTTTGACAATCAGGCACTATAACGCCGTTTTTTTTTGCCGTCTCGCAAAAAACTTCGGCGTAGTTATCCGGAGTTAGCACGAGTCCGCGCTCTTTTATAGTCTGGATAGTCTCTTTTATGACTTGATTGACGCTAGTCGCCACGCTTTAGACCTTTTACGGCAAGCGTAGCGATATACTCGTCAAAAGCCTCTTGCGAGGCCTGTTTTACGGCATTATATCTATCGCTTTCGCTGATGACGCCGTCGGCAAATCTAGTATCTCTTATCTTTTGCGATACGGTAAAATCATGCTCACCCGAAGTAGTCACCGATAGCATCTTGCCGTTTTTTAACTTGGTGTCGAAATTTAACGCCAAAATCGCCTTATAAGACGTTACGTAGCCATACTCGTCAAAAAGCAAGGGCTGATAACTAAGCGTTTTTATCGACACGCTTATAGACGTAGGCGCATTTTTATCGTCGCTTATACGTTTTCCCAGCCTAGTTACGATGCCCTCAAGCACGCTGTCTTTTATCCAAACGCTGTTTTTAGGTTCTTCTTTACTTATAAGCACGTTTACGTAAACGCGCTCGCCCATTATGTCGTTAGTTATCTTTGAGACTGGCTTATAGCTGCATCCCACTAAGATAAAAGCCGTTAAAAATAGTAAAAATCTAGTTTTCAAAATTTAGCCTTTTATTACGAAATTTACTAGCTTGCCGGCTACGTAAATTTGTTTGATTATCTCTTTTCCTTCTAGCCATTTAGCCGCGCTTTGTTTAGCTAAAGCTATGATCTCATCGTCGCTAGCGCTACTTGGCGCCTCAAATTCGCCTCGCCTCTTTCCATTAACCGTGATAGCTAAATTTAAGCTATCTTGCTCAAAAACCTCGTTTAAGATTTCTATTTTCGTAAAATTTGCTCTGCCAAATAGTCTCTCGCTAAGTTCGTTTGCTATATGCGGCACGATAGGCTCGAGTAAATTTAAAACGATAAAAAAGGCTTCCGTCGTCACATCCTCGTTATCCTGCGCGTTTACGGCATTTAGGGCTTCCATGCAGGCCGCAATTAGGGTATTAAAAGCAAAATTTTCTTCATAAACGTCGTTTGATTTTTTAAGCGCCTCATAAACCTTCATGCGCGCGTATTTTTCTTCTTTGCTCAAATTTGCGTGCACTATCTGCGGGATTTGCGTACATTTTTTGACATTTGCACTTCGTTCGTATAATCGGTTTAAAAATCTAAACGCACCCTCGACCGCGCTGTCGTTCCACTCAAGCTCTTTTTGCGGAGGCGCGGCAAAGAGGATAAAAAGCCTCGCCGTATCGGCGCCATATTTGTTGATGATGTCGTCGGGATCAACTACGTTGCCTTTACTTTTACTCATTTTTTTGCCGTCTTTTAGCACCATGCCTTGAGTAAGCAGTCGCTCAAACGGCTCATCGTCTCTTAGGTAACCCAGGTCTCGCAAGGCCTTTTGGAAAAACCTCGCGTAAAGCAGGTGTAAGATCGCGTGCTCGATACCGCCGATATACTGATCTACGTTCATCCAATAATTCACGCTTTTTTCGTCAAACGCACGCTCCTGCCACGTTTTTTCGTTGCTGGCGTATCTAGCGAAATACCAGCTACTCTCAAAAAACGTATCCATCGTATCGGTCTCGCGGATAGCCTCGCCGCCGCATTTTGGACACTTTACGTGTTTCCAGCTCTCGTGCTTATCGAGCGGATTTCCCTCGCCCGTTATCTGCACGTCGTCAGGCAGCGTCACCGGTAGATTTTCGATCTTTTCAGGCACGACGCCGCAGTGCTTGCAGTGCACCATCGGTATCGGAGCGCCCCAGTAGCGCTGTCTAGAGATACCCCAGTCGCGGATTTTAAAATTTACGACCCGTTTGCCGATCTTGTCCGCTTCAAATTTTTCTATTATTTTTAGTTTTGCCTCTTCGCTGCCAAGACCGTTTATGAGCGGCGAATTTATAGATATTCCGTACTCAGTTAGAGCCTTGCCGCCCTCAAATTCGCCCTGCGCAGGTTTAACTACCCATTTTATAGGCAGGTCAAATTTGCTTGCAAACTCATAGTCGCGCTCATCGTGAGCCGGTACCGCCATAACCGCGCCGCTACCGTAGTCTGCTAGAACAAAATTGGCTACCCAAACCGGCACCTTTTCTCCAGTTAGCGGATGCAAGACATTGATGCCTAAAAATAGACCGTCTTTTTCGCTAGCTTGGCGTTCGCGCGGGCTTTGATTTAAAATTTTTCTGATTCTCTCGGCTTTGGCCGCCTCAAGCTTACCGCCGTCAAGTAGCCTTTTTACGATCTTGTGCTCAGGCGCCAAGGCTGCATAGCTAACGCCGTAAATCGTATCCGGGCGCGTCGTAAATACCTCAAAACCGTCTATCTGCTCGCTGCCGTCTAAAATTTGCTTCGACTCCTCGTCTAGATCAAATTTAAATTCAAGCCCAAAGCTCTTGCCGATCCAGTTTTCCTGCATCGTAAGCACTTGAGACGGCCATTTGCCCTCTAATTTTTTTAAATCATCTAGCAACTCCTGCGCGTAGCTAGTTATCTTTAGGTAGTAGCCCGGCAGTTCGCGCTGGACGACGGCATTTCCGCATCTCCAGCAGCATCCGTCTTCGACCTGCTCGTTGGCAAGCACGGTTTGGTCGTATTCGCACCAGTTTACGACCGCGCTTTTGCGGTAGACGAGGCCTTTTTCGTACATTTTGATGAAAAATTCTTGCTCAAATTTAGTATAAAGCGGATCAGATGTCGCAAACTCTCGCTTTTTAGAAAAGCTAAGCCCCAGCGTCTCAAGCTCACCGCGCATGTAGTCTATATTTTCGTAAGTCCAAATTTTAGGATGGATTTTGTGTTTTATCGCCGCATTTTCCGCAGGCATGCCAAAGCTATCAAAGCCGATAGGATGAAGGACATTATAGCCGCGCTTGCGGTAGTAGCGAGCCAGAGCGTCACCGATAGAGTAGTTTCTCACATGCCCCATATGGATGCGTCCGCTAGGGTATGGAAACATGCTTAGGATATATTTTTTAGGTAGGCTATAGTCGTCTTTGGGCTCAAATTCGCCGTTTTTACTCCAAATTTCTTGCCATTTTTTTTCTATTTTCGCCGGCTCATATTTTAAATTTTCACTCATTTTTACTCCTAAAATTCTTCTTGCGTTTTGCTTGACTCGACCAAAACCAAGGCGAGCGAAAAAACATTTGCGATCGTCGCTCCGATAGCTAGCGAATAAGCGATATTAGCATTGCCGTTTACCTGAAGTATTCCAAACGCCGGAATAAGGTGCAAATCGGCCACTAAAGAACTAGCGAAAAGCTCGGCGGCAAAAATATTTTTAACGCCGATTTTTAGCAATGTCGAAATTAAATTTACGCTCGCGGCTATAAAAAGTGCAATCTCGTTTTTGTCGTACAAAAATCCTGCCGTCGTCGTCAGGCTCATGAGAGCGAAAAAAATATAAACAACCTTACCCCAATTCATCGCCTCTCCTTATATAGCGCCTTTTTCAAACATCTCTCGCTGCTTTTGCTTCTCTCTTTGAGCGCGCGCCTTTTCGGCCTCCGTCGCGCGGTATTTCTCTACGCTAAATTTAAACCACAAAAGCATAGGTGCGGCAACGAATATCGAGCTAAGCGTACCGATGACGATGCCTACTATCAGCGCCAAAGAAAATCCGTGTATCATATCTCCGCCGAACAAAAATAGCACGACTACCGTGATGAGCGTAGTGCCCGATGTGAGTATCGTTCTAGTTAGCGTCGCGGAAACCGATTCGTTTATTATCGTATCAAGATGCGTACTCTTGCTGCTTTTGATATTTTCTCTGATACGGTCAAAGACGATGATCGTATCGTTTAGCGAGTAGCCCACGACCGTAAGGATCGCTGCAAGAGTGTCTAAATTTACGTCGATAGCAAAAAGACTGATAGCTCCCATCGTAATCACGACGTCGTGAATCTCCGAGGCTACCGCCGCCATCGCAAATCTCCACTCGAATCTAAACGCGATGTAGATCAAAATCCCCACGAGCGAGATCGCAAGCGCCATCACACCCTTTTCGCGTAGCTCGTCGCCGACTTTAGGTCCGACCACGTCCGTACGACGGATCTCGAATTTACCAGTATCTTTTAAAAGCTCGGCTACGCTAGCTCCGACATCGCTGCCTAAATTTGAGTTCGTCCCAGAAAATCTAATCGTAACTTCCTCTGCCGAACCAAACTCCGTAACGCTCGCGTTTTTATAGGCTTCGTCTTTCGCCAAAGCCGCGCGAATTTTATCTAGCGAGACTGCGCTATCATATTTTACCTGAATGAGCGTACCGCCGGAAAAATCAATGCCGTAGTTAAAGCCTTTCGTCGCCATCAAAAAAAGCGAACCGAAAAACAGTATCGACGAAACGGCAAGCGCCGCATAACGCTTGCCCATAAAATCATAAACGTGCGCCTTTGAAAAAAATTGCATTTATACCCTTTTATAACCGAACCAAAATCGCGTGTTACCGCTTTCTTCTATTTTATTCATTACCGTATCAAACATCCCGTGAGTACCCAAAATCGCCGTTATCATCGAGGCTATGATACCGATAGCCATAGTAACGGCAAAGCCCTTAACCGGCCCAGTGCCGTAAGCATAAAGCACGACTGAGGTGATAAGCGTGGTTAAATTTGCGTCTATGATCGCGCTCATCGCATTTTCGTAGCCTTTTTTCACGCTTGTTGCGATACTGGCTCCGTCGCGTAGCAGCTCCCTGATACGCTCGTTTATGATGACGTTCGCATCCACTGCCATACCGATGGTTAACACTATGCCGGCCATGCCCGGTAGCGTTAAAGCAGCGCCAAACATCGCCATCACGGCAACTAATATTAAGATATTTGCGACAAGAGCGATATTTGCCAAAATGCCGCTAAATCCGTAGTAAACTATCATAAACAGTACCACCAAAACCGATGCCGAGGCTAGCGCGATCATAGATTGTCTGATACTATCGGCGCCAAGACTTGGTCCTACGCTTCGTTTTTCTAGCATTTTTACCGGAGCCAAAAGAGCGCCGCTTCTAAGCGCAATAGCTACGTCGTGAGCCTCCTCGACGCTAAAATTGCCGCTTATCTGACCGCTTCCGCCGCCGATTCTCTCGTTTATCGAAGGAGCCGAATAAACCTTGCCGTCAAGCACGATAGCTAGGCGCTTGCCGACGTTTGCGCCGGTAAAATCGCCAAATATCCTAGCCCCTTCGGCGTTTAAAGTAAAGCTAATAACGGGCGAGCTGTTTCGCTGGTCAAAGGCTACTCTGGCGTCCGTTAGCATAGCTCCGTCAAGGACGGGGATATTTTTTACGACGTATTTTATCTTCTCGCTTTTAACGTCCGGATAGATGACATCGCCGTAGCTCTCGGCCGTAGCCTCGCTCATAGAGTCTGCCTGCGGCTGGCGCTTTTCATCGACGGCCATCAGCTGGAGGTGCGCGGCTTTTGCGATGAGATCGCGTGCGCGCTGTTCGTCCTCAGCTGTTTTGATACCGGGAAGCTCTACTAGGATATTATCCTTGCCCTGCCTTGCTACCGTCGGCTCTGCTAGACCAAACTGATCGAGACGGTTTCTGATCGTTTCGACCGCTTGATTTATCGCGTATTCGATAGTTTCGGCCTTCTCGGCGTCGGTTAAGCCGATAGAGTATTTTAGTCCGTCTTTTTGCACGTTAAGACCTTTTATGTCTTTTAGCATACCGTCGATTTTGGCTGCTTCGTCCGCATCAAGCAGCTCAAAGTCCACCTTGTCTTCGCGGATCTTAAAGCTATCGATTAAAACGTCCTCTTTTTTCGCAAAATAGTTCACGCTAGCGGCTATGGATTTGATCTTTGAATGTACGGCTTCCTCAGTTTCGACGCCAAGGAGCATATGAAGTCCTCCCTGCAAATCAAGTCCGAGGCTGATTTTAGACCCGCCTAGCTTGTCCGTAAAAGACGGCGCGGAAAATATAATGCCCAAAATCAAAGCCAGAACAAAGATAATCAGCCTATACGTTATTTTGCCGTTACGCATTTGCTTTCATCTCTGTTTTTTCTATTTTTCTCGCGATAAATTCGCGTGAAACGCGCACAATTACGTCGTCGTTAAGCTTAACTCTGATAAAATCATCTTCCGGTTTTATCACCTCGCAGATTAGTCCGCCGCTAGTTATGATCTTGTCGCCTTTTTCGAGTGCGGCTATCATCGCGGCATGAGCTTTTTGCTGTTTTTGCTGCGGTCTGATAACCAAAAAATAAAATATCGCGAAAAGCACGACTAGAGGCAGTAATGAAGCTACGAAATTTCCTTCTTGCATGGAGTTCCTTAATAAAAAAAATTTTAAGCCCTTATTTTAGCACTAAAATTATAATAAAAGCCTTTGTCGGCGCGATTTTAATCTCAAATTTTATACTAGCCGATGTTTTAGGCGGCGAAATTTTAAATTTTATCTCGCCGTTTTTTGCGATCGCAGGCTTTTATTTGCTGCTCAAATTTGACCGCCGCGGCTTTTTTTGGACGGGATTTTTTATCGGGATTTTATGGTTTTACTGGATCAGCTTTAGTCTCGTTTATTACGAGATTAGCTACCTTATCCCGCTTGAGATTTTAGCTATCGGGATCATCTACGGTGCGCTTTTTTTGATAGCGGGTATCCCGGCTCAAATTTGGCTAAAGGCCTTATTGCTTATATTAGTTTCAAACATCCATCCATTCGGCTTTAACTGGCTAAATTTAGAAGCCGTTTTCGTGCCGGGAATTTTTGCGCCGAATTTACTCGCCCTTGCGTTTATTTTTGCCGCGATTTTATGCCTGTTTTACGTCAAAAACCGCATCAAATTTATCGCTTTTGCCGCACTTTTAGCCTGCGCCGTTCAGTATGGTACGCCAAATTTTAAAACTCTGCCTTTTGAAGTAAAGCTCGCAAACACCGAAGTCGCGCAAGAGCTAAAGTGGGCCAAACAGCTAAAAAACGAGTTTATAAATCAAAATTTAGCCGTCATAGACGAGGCGATAAACGCTGGCTTTAGGGCGGTTATCTTGCCAGAGAGCGCCTTTCCCGTCTATATGACGCACGAGCGAAATCTCATCTCCGAACTACTCGAAAAATCGCAAAAGATCGCTATCGTCGCCGGCGCGCTTGCCCTGGAAAACGGCGCGAACTACAACTCGGCGTTTTTCTTTGACCGCGGCAAGATGTGGCGGCTGGATAAATTTATCCTCGTACCCTTTGGCGAGGAGATCCCGCTGCCCGCGTTTGCGAGAGATTTGATAAATAAAATATTTTTTGGCGGAGCAAAGGATTTTGAAACGGCGAGCGCTCCTAGCGACTACGAGATAGATGGCGTAAAAATCAGAAACGCGATCTGCTACGAAGCGACAAGGGACGAGCTATTTGAGGGTAAATTTGACGTCATGATCGCAGTGACGAATAACGGCTGGTTCGTGCCTAGCACCGAGCCAAATTTACAGCGAAATTTGCTCAAATACTACGCGACGAAATACGGCAAAGCAATCTATCACAGCGTAAACGGCTCGCCGTCTGAGATAATCACGCCAAAGCGAGGCTTGCTCGATAAATTTTTCAGATAAATTTGCTAAATTTAGGTATTTTTACGCTTGCGAAATAGCAACCAAATTTGCAATACCGCGTAAACTATACAAGCTGCAACAAAAACTACAAACATAAAATCAATACACATCTGCCAAAACAGCTCGCCGGGAGCTTTCAACACCCATTCGTATCCAGGCGAATTTCTTGGCTTACGATATCCGATATGATAACCCGTAAAATCCATGTTTATTAAAAAACCAGCCCACAAAATACCGCAAAATGAAATGAAAAATCCCACTACCGGATTTTCTTTTCTTGCTTGTTTCATCACGCGAGCTTTATTTTCTTTAACTGCCGCACAGCAAGCAAGCCGCGACGAAACCAACAAGCGTGACGACCTTGACAACCCCCATATAAGCGATATAAAGTGCGGCTTTTTGCGTAAAATCGGTGTGAGTAAAGGCTCGCTCTACTGCGGGGTAAATTTTAAGCATAGCTTCCACGAATTCTTGCGCCAAAGAGGAGCGAGCCAGAACATCAAAAGGCAATACAAAAATGCCTAGCGCGCAAATAAAATAAAAAGCGCAAAGCCCGAGCAAAACGAGTCCAAGCGTCTTGTTTTTGCCGTTTTGGTTTGCTTCTGTTTGCATTTTAATTCTCTTTAAATTTTGCCGAGCGGTTTTTGAAGTAAAATTGAAGATATAAAGCTGGGTAAAATCTCATACGAAGCCTTAAATTTGAAGGTAAATTTAAGCCCGCGTTAAATTTAGCGGGCTTGAGGATTTATTTAATCAAAGCTTTAAAAGTATCAACCGCGTCAAGCTTTTCCCACGGATATTTGGCGTTTCCTACTTGACCTTTGGCTGCTACTTTAGCGTATAAAAACGTATCCTTGCCGGGTTTATCCAGGCCGAATTTATTCGTAATCCAGCGAGGAGTGAGGGCGAAGTTTTCGCTAACGAAATTTGATAGCATATCGTCGTTTACGCCGGCGATCTGCGTGCCCATCGTATCTACGCTGACAGAGGTCGGTTTTGCCATACCGATAGCGTAGCTTAGCTGGACGATGCATTTTTTAGCAAGGCCTGCAGCAACGATGTTTTTAGCTATCCAGCGCGCCGCGTAAAGGCCGCTGCGATCGACTTTTGTATAGTCTTTGCTGCTTTGCGCGCCGCCGCCTATCGGGCTATATCCGCCAAAGCTATCTACGATGAGCTTGCGACCCGTTAGTCCGCTGTCGTGAAGCGAGCTGTGATTTACATAGCGGCCGGTCGGGTTGATGTAGATGAGCGTTTTGCTTTTGTCGTATAGGCCCTTTGGCAAGCCCGCGTCGTCGATGAGAGTTTGCACTAGAGCGCGTAGCTCCTCGATCTTCATCGTCTCGACGCAAGGGGCCGAAACGACGATAGTATGGATGCTTTGAGGCTTGCAGTTTTCAAAGTTATCCTTCGTGCCGTAGTCTACGGTAACTTGAGTTTTGATATCGACGCCCAGTTTATCGGGATTGGCTTTGGCAAATTTATAAACCTTGTCGCAAAGCATTCTGGCGTAGGTTATGGCTGCTGGCATATATTCGTTCGCTTCGCAGCTAGCAAAGCCAAACATTATGCCCTGATCCCCTGCGCCTATCTCGCCGCCTTCTTGGTCGACGCCTTGATTTATATCCGAGCTTTGCTGATTTACGCAGACTTTTATCTCGATGTCGTCTGGATGCAGGCACTGCTCTTTAGTAAATTTAGACTTGCCGTCGTAGCCGATTTTTGCTAATGCGTTTTTAACGATCGCCTCGTAGTCTTCGAAGCTTAACTTGACCTTAGAGTTTATCTCTCCGCCTATTATAATGTTTTTACCCGCGACGAAAACTTCGCTAGCGACGCGGCCGTTTGGATCTTGCATCAAGATCGTATCGACGATGCTATCTGCGATGATGTCGGCGCATTTATCCGGATGCCCCGGACTTACCACCTCTGAAGTAAATAGATACATAGCGTTTCCTTTTATGAAATTTAATCTCGCAATTGTAACATTTCATAATAAAATTGAAATTAATCTCGCTCAAAGCTTGTAAATTCGGTGTAAATTCGGCTATAATCCTAAACTAAAATTAAATTTTAAAGCAAGGACACTAGAATGTTTGGCAAACTGGCAAAACGATACGCCGACGGAAATTTGATCGTTCAAATTCTAATCGGCATCCTACTGGGAGCGGCGATAGGCTTTTGGACGCATAGTCAATCGGCGGATTTTAACAAGCTCATAGCAGACGGCGTAACCGATACGGCGCAGCTAGCTGCGGCCAAAAAAGGGCTAACGGACGCGGCAAATTCGGTGGCAAATTCTATCGCCGTTTTGGGCGATCTCTTCGTCGGAGCGCTTAAAGCCATCGCGCCTATCCTGGTTTTCGTACTAGTGGCGGCCTCTATCATAGTAAAAGAATTCGGCCACGCTAAAGGTATGCAAAAAGTAGTCGGACTATATCTAGTAGGTACGTTTTTAGCCGCCGTGGTCGCCGTGGTCGCTAGTTTTCTTTTTCCTACGGAGCTTATGCTAAAAGGCGTGCAAAGCGCCGACATGAGCGCTCCGCAAGGCATCGTAGAGGTGCTAAAAGACCTTATCTTTAAAATGGTTCAAAACCCTATCACCGCGCTATCAAGCGGCAACTACATCGGCATCATTACCTGGGCCGTGGGGGGCGGTATCGCGATGAGATTTTGCACCGCCGAGACCAAAAAAGTATTCCAAGACGTTAGCGACGGCGTGACTAAAATCGTTAGATTTATCATCCGTCTCGCGCCGT
>CAUPYN010000048.1:0-10955 GCA_963515575.1 uncultured Campylobacter sp. | reverse complement strand
TGGGGAGCGACTTCGCCATTCAAGCCCCCACCCCCTTTACAACAAAGTAAAAAACGACCTTAAACGGTTGTTTTTTACACAAGGAAACCAAACTCGCAGTGTTAAATTTAATCAAGTCAAATTTAACACCCTAAAGGCTTGGGTCTGGGTGCATAAAATTTATAAACTTAGTCCCAAATTTTACTGCTCGCCAAAATCCTTGCCAAAATCATCTATCTGATTTAAATCCATCGGTTTTAGCTGATTTTTATTTCCTCGTAAGATATCCTCGACCTGCTCTTTTTGCGATCTTTTTGAGCCCGTAGTTTTGACGTTTTTTAGCGCTTCAAGTAGTTCTTCGATATTTGGTTCGCGCACGGTTTTTAGCGAGATGATGAGCACCTCGTCGATATCGACAGAGTGCTTTTTGGCGGTGTATTTCGCTAGCGTGTCTTTAAATTTTTCCTTGCCGAGCGAGGTTAGCAGATCCTCGACGTAAAAGCTACCGATAACGACGTTTAGCGCGTCAAGCACGTACGCTTCGTTATCCGCGACGTCGCGCCCCTCTAGACGCAGGCTCACGCTTACTTTTTTGATCGAGCTTTTAGCGTCTCTGGAGTATAGATCGGTTTCAAAGTTATCTATATTTAGCGTCTCGGCAAAGGCCACAACCGCGGCAAGAGCCAGCGCAAAAATCTTTTTCATACGTCTTCCTTAATGTTTTCAAATTTGTTTTCAAGATAGAATTTCTCGACCTCTTCGTCTATTTTAACGACGCTTTGCAAATACTCTCTAAACGGCCGACTTTTGCCGTAAAATATCCTCAGTTTTTTTGGATCGATCGCCCTCGAGAGCGCGACGTAGAGCTGCCCGTTGGCAAAGATATGATTTAGGTCGCAGACTAAATTTTCGATGCTCATGCCTTGGGATTTGTGGATCGTAATCGCGTAGGCTAGCTTTAGCGGAAACTGCGTCAAAGACGCCCTCGCGCGCTCCTGCAAATGCTCGCCATCCATCACAAACTCGCTCATATCAAATCTCGCGCGCTCCACCTCGACGATCTCGCCGTTAGCTTTTTGTACGATGACGCTTTTTACCTCGCCGTTTTCTTTTAAAATTTGCATTATCTGCCCGCGCTCGCCGTTATAATACTCGCCCCATTTATTTACGGTAAATATAACTTTTGCTCCGATTTTTATATTTAAAATTTCAGGCGCGTAAAGGTTTGCGATCCAGCGATCCAGCATGTTTTCATTTAAATTTTCATCATAAATTTCCACTAGCGCCTCAGCCCTTTCAAGTGGCGCTGGTAGCTTAGAGAGCATCTTGTTATTTAGCTCGTCCGCTTCGTAGTTTCGTCCAAAAAGCACGCTTGTATCGTCATTTATCTGTACGCTTGGTACGCGTAAATTTTCGATATAGCTAAACACCTCTTCGCTAAGTCGCCCGACGCGAAGCATGGATAAGATATCGTAAAATTTCTTATCCTTCGTACGTTTTGAGACGACTAGCTCGATATTTTTAAACTCAAATTCATGCCACGAGCTAGAGTTAAAAGCATAAAGAAATTTAAAGAACGAGTTGCCGTCTTCGCCGTTTTTTCGTACAGGCGGCAGCTGATAAAAGTCGCCCACGAGCATCACGCGCCCGACGAATCGCGAGCTCATCAAGCGGTAATAAATCATATCCATGAGCCCCGCGCTGATCATTGAGATCTCGTCTATCACGATGATATCGCAGACGTCTAGCATCTTTTTTAGTTCGCCGAGCCTTGCGCGCTGTTTGCGGTCGTAGCCGCGCAGTTCCTCAAGGCTTGAGCAAATGCCGAATTTAAAAAAACTATGCACGCTCACTCCGCCGACGTTTACCGCCGCAATGCCGGTGCTGCCCAGCACCACGACGTTTTTTAGCTCGCTTTTATAGTACTTGATAACAGCTTGCGTGAGGTGGCTTTTGCCAACGCCGCCGCGCCCGGTGAGAAAAACGTTTGATTTTTTTAAGATTTCTAAGAGCTGATTTAGCACAAATTTCCCTAACTTTTTGTAAAATTATAGCTTATTTTTAAGGAGCGAGATTGAAATTTGATAAAATTATACTTTCAGCGGCGGTAGCGTTAGCGATGTTAGGCGGTTGCGCATCGTCAAAAGATGCCTCTAGTGCGGTAAATTTACCCGATCAAGGTGCCAATACAGCGTCGGCATACGATATGCCCGAAGAGAGCGCGGACGAAAATTTAGGCCACATCAGCTATCTAAAATTTGACGTCGATCAAAATGTAAATGCGTTGCCGATATTGCCTTTTGAGGCGCAAAGTAACGGCGAAGCTCTGTTGCAAAAACGCTTTAACTCGCTTGATCTAAGAGTGCCTTCAACCACCGCAAAAGATGCATTTTGGGCTCTGGACTACTATAAAAATACGGCAAAAAGACAGTATTATTTCTCAAATATGCGCAAAATACCGAACGAATGGTTTGAAAAAGTGCGCAAAAACGCGAGCATAGAGAGCTTTGGCAAGGTTTCTCTACCTGCGATAACGACGGCAAACACGAGCCTGCGTAACCTGCCGACCGACGAGGCCGTGCTTTATAATCCCGTGCGCGCAGGCGAAGGGCTGCCGTTTGACTACGCCCAGCTCTCTTTTGTTTCGATCGGTTATCCGCTTTACGTTTCGCACTTTTCGGCCGACGGCGCGTGGGCGTTCGTAGGTAGCGACGCCGCATGGGCCTGGGTGAAATCGACCGAAATCAAAATTTTAAGCGCAGAGGCCGTGCAGGAGCTAAAAAACTCTAAATTTCTAAGCGTTATAAAAGACGAAGAGCCTATCTACGACAAAAATGGCAACTTTTTATTTTACGGACGCATAGGGGCGATTTTGCCGTTTCAAAGCGAGGATCAGTTTAAATTTTACGGCAAAATTCAAACCCAAAGCGGGCTAAAAAACTACGAGATCTCAAAACAAAGCGCAAGCCGCTTTCCGCTTAAATTTAGCGACGAAAACGTAAGAATGCTAGCATCATCGCTACTGGGGCAAAGCTACGGCTGGGGCGGGTTTGGCGGCAAGCGCGACTGCTCGCTGTTTTTACAGGATTTCCTCGGTAGCTTTGGCGTGTGGTTGCCGCGAAACTCAAAGGCTCAAGGCCAAATCGGCAAGGTCGTGAGCTTAGCAAATTTAAGCGCGGAAGAAAAACTGCGTGTCATCAAAACGCAAGCCGTGCCGTATAGAACGCTATTTCACATGAACGGGCACATCATGCTCTACGCGGGTATGCGCGGAGACGAACCGCTCGCCGTGCACGACGTCTGGGGCATCCGCACGAAAGATAACGGCAGAGCCATGATCGGCGGCATAGCGATTACGACGCTAAAAATAGGCTCGGACGTCTCAGACATCGATCCAAAACGTTTGCTGGTTTCGCGGATAAACTCCATGAATACCTTTGAAGTGGCTAGCGGCGAGGAGGCGCAGCGTGCGAAAAAATCGGCGATCGAAAAAGCTTACGGCGTAAAAATCGTCGGCAACGAGGTGATTTTCGCTGACGGCAGTAAAATTAAATTTGACGACGGCGAGACAAAAGATACGGCGCACCTGCTAAACCTTGCCGACGTCGAGGATACTTTTGCGCAGCCTTATCCGTTATTTAAGCCTCTAGCGCTACCTAGCAATGACGCTGGCAGATACCGAAACTACGAGCTTTTAGATAAAATTTACGGCGCAAACGAGGTGGAAGTGAAGGTAAATTTGACAGAAGTCGTTTGGCTAAAAAATCACGGCGGTAAGACATTTAAATTTAACTCCAAAAACGGTGCGGTAGCTGCTCTGCAAGCTGTTTCAAACGAACTTGACGCGCTGGTCGTGCAAAAGCCCGAGCTACTAAAGTTTCTTGACAACCCGTCGGGTACCTTTAGCTGGCGAGTGATCGAGGGCACAAAGCGCAAGAGCGCGCACTCCTACGGCATCGCGATCGATATAAATACCGACAAGAGCGACTACTGGCGCTGGAGCAAGGACGGCCGCTACCGTAATCAAATCCCCGAGGAGATCGTGCGCGTCTTTGAAAAACACGGCTTCATCTGGGGCGGGCGCTGGGTGAGCTTTGACACGATGCACTTCGAGTATAGGCCTGAATTTAGGCATTTGAGGTAAATTTGACGGCGGTTTTTAACGATAAATTTGGGTGAAATTTGGCTCAAATTTATCGTTACGTTTTGGCTGGCAGCTAGACGTCGCCGTTTTTGTTGCCCGTTAAAATTTGAGTTCTATTCGAGGCGACAAGCGGTTTAAATTTGGCTTTTTAGTTATGCATAAATTTAAAGGCTCAAAATTTATCCGCCGCTTTGGCTGTAGGTATCAAATCTATTTTAAGCTTAAGTAAATTTGATAAATTTTGGCTCCAGCTCGCCTTATAGCGGAATTTATAATAATGGTTACGCCGCTCGCCAACAAACCAAACCAGATTCTCGCTAACAAATTTAGCTACTTAATTTGCTGCCTTATATTACCGCGATCTTAATTCTTTTACTTATAAACGCCTCTTGCAACTCGCTTTCAAACATCCGTTTTATCTCGCTTCCAAGCACGCAGCTCCCCTCTTGCTCTAGGCGGCAAATCACGTTGCCTTCTTCGCCTGCGCTTAGGCAGACGCAGTTAAAATAGCTCTTATCCGAAGCATTGTCCGAGATAAGGTAAACAAGCCCGTCTTCAGGGATAAAATTTCCCTCCTCCAGCCCGCGCGGCGTGGACATTATCTTTATCGCCGCTCCGGCGTAAAATTTCGCGCTGCCCGCTATATCTTTAATATTTATCCACTCGGCCATTTTCCGCCTCTTTTTCCAAATTTAGCTCCGCAAGCGCACTTTCGCCAACTACCCGAACGCCAAGTTTTTTTAGCGTCGCTGCAGTTAGGCCGTCGCCGCTAACGAGTCGCCCGGTAAAGCTTCCGTCGTAAATCCATCCGCTTCCGCAGCTTGGACTTCGCTCTTTTAAAACCGCGATTTTACAGCCGTTTTTACGGGCGATATCAGCGCAAATTTGAGCACCCAAAACAAACTCCCGCGTCACGTCACAGCCGCTAAATTTGGTTAAAACTCGTCCGTTTGCGCAAATTTCGGCAGGTTCGCGCGGGGTCGTTAGTCCGCCCAGATACTCCGGGCAAACGGCGATGAGCTCGTAAATTTGCCCAAGTTTGGCAAGCTCGCCCGCGCAAACGGCGTCTGCGTTATTGCCGCCGTTATATTTGTAGTTTTCGCCGAGCAGGCAGGCGCTGATTAAAATTTTTGGTTTATTTTTCATCGTTAGTTCCAAATTTAATAGTCCAGCAAGCGTTATTTCAGCTCAAATTTACTAACGCTTCGGACGGCAGATTTAAACAAATTCGTCAAATTTAGCCGAATTTGAGCCGACCCGCGCAAACACAAAGCCGGCTCGAAGCGTCAAAATGTAACTTAAAGCCCGGCCTCTTTTTTAATCTTATCTATATACATTTGACGCAGTATCGGCACGTATTTGCCGACTTTGCCGCCGCTTATCGGCTTGCCGTCGGCCTTGACGACGGGTAATATCGGCAGTGTAGCAGCCGAGATAAACACCTCGTCGGCATCGTAAACGTCTTGCATCGTAAACGGTCGCTGTCTGATCTCAAGCCCCGCCTTTTCGGCAAAACCTAAAATCACCTTGCGGCGGATGCCCGGCAAAATCTCATTTGAAAGCGGCTTAGTTATCAGGACGTTATCTTTTATGATAAAAGCAGACGAGCTAGTCGCCTCGGTCACAAAGCCGTTTTCGACCATAAAGCCCTCGTAGGCGCCGGCTTTTACGGCCTGTTCTTTGGCGTAGCACTGCGCCAAAAGCGAGATGGACTTGATGTCGCGGCGCTTCCAGCGGATATCCTCGACGCTAACAACCTCGATGCCAGTCGCCGCGTCAGGGTTTGCGACGATATCTTTTTCGTAGCAAAAGACGAAACAAGTCGGCTTTAAGCCTTTTATAAATTTAAAATCCCTGTCGGCAACGCCGCGGGTGATCTGCATATAAACGCCGCCTTCCTTTAGGTTATTTCGCCAGACCACTTCCTCTAAAACTCCCCCAAAATCGCTCTTTGAAAGCGGTAAGCTTAGCTCGATCGCAGCCAGGCTTCTCTCAAATCTCTCCCAAAAATCCTCCCTATCTACGAGCCGTCCGTTTAGCACAGGCACCACCTCGTAGATGCCGTCGCCAAAGATAAATCCGCGGTCAAATGCGCTAACCTTAGCCGCCGCCGCATCTATAAATTCGCCGTTTAGATATACTATTCCGTTCATTTTTTCTCCTTAAAATTTAAGTAATTTTAGCTCAAATACTCTTAAAAAAGCGTTGCTTTAAGGCCAAATTTTAGCTTGGATTACGAAGTTTTTGATATAATTGAGGCTAAATTTAAGGATAATCGTAAATATGAAAAATAACGCGTTTAAAAATTTAATCCTAGAAAATATCTTCGTTATCTCGAAGCAACCCGTGCTGTTTCGCGATCTACTCGAAGCAAACTGCCTTTTTAACGAAGGCATGTTAGTAGATCCGGCCAAGTTAAATTTTAAATTTCGCTACGCAAAAACCTACCTTGTTTATGGGCTTTTGTGCTTTGTCGTGTTTTTTATTTTACTGCTTTTGACGCACCATCTTTTTACCAAGCTTGATTTTCATCTCTCTATACTTAGCGCGGTACTAGGCACTGCGGCCGTTTTTATCGGTTTTGATATGTTTAAAATTTGGGCGAGAAAAGCCGTAAGCAAAGAGCTCATAAAAAAGGCTTGGAGCGTGCATTTTCCGTATTTTAGCTATGAAAAATACTCCACGAAAGTCGAGATGATCTACAACGAAGCGGTAAAAAACGAAATTCCGCGCAAAGACCTGGAGCAGTACGTCCTGGAGCGCCTAGTCGCGCAGTCTGAGGCCGGAAATTAGCTATTTTAAGGTAAGCGGATCTAAAATTTGATTTTTATATTTCATCCTCTCGAGTTTTAGACGAAGCTCTCTGTTTTCTTCTAGCAAGACGTCGCGTTTGCCGCTTAGATCGCCGATTTCGCGACTGATGTAATAAATTTGATTGGTGATGTAAATTTTAGGCAAAAACAAAGCAAGCGCGATAAAAAGCGCCGCATACGCCGACACTAACGTCCTAAAGTCTAAATTTTGCTCCTTTTTCGGTTCGCCGCCGCCAAACTCCGAAATCTCGTTTTTATCTTGCATTTTTACCTCTTGAAATTTTAAAAATCCTCATTTTCGCGCAGCTTGAGCGTGGATTTGCTTTGATTTCGGCAGCGCTTGGCGTTATTGCTTTTTTGCTGACGATTTTACCCAGCGCGTTACCCCCTCCGCACGTGCATCTAAGGGCCTGCGGCGGACAAATGCAGCTTTGCGCCCACTGCCTAAATTTATTTTTTACGATACGATCTTCTAGCGAGTGAAAGCTAATTATCGCCACAACGCACTCGTCGATCTGCGAGTCCTCGATGCTTTGTAGTAAATTTTGCAGCTCGCCAAGCTCGTTGTTTACCTCTATCCTTATCGCCTGAAAAGCTAACGTCGCCGCGCTAACGCTACGTCCGTTTATGCCCCTTAGCCCGATTATTTGCGCGAGGCGTTCGGCGCTTTTTATCTCGCCGCTTTGCCTGGCTTCTATGATTTTGGCGGCAAATTTGGCCGGACTAGGTAGCTCGCCGTAGTCAGCAAATATACGCTCCAGCTCTTTTGCGCTATAAGAATTTACTACGTCGTAAGCTGAAAATTTGGCCTGCGAGTCCATGCGCATATCTAAATTTTCGCTTTTTAGGCCAAATCCTCGCTCGTTTTTATCTAGCTGTAGCGACGAAACGCCAATATCGGCTAGGATACCGCGAATTTGACCCTGCTCTACTTTGCCCAAAATTTCTGAAAATTTACTCTTAAAAATTTGCGCTCTTTGACCGAATTTTTTCAGTCTTTCAAGGCTAAATTTGATCGCTTCTTCGTCTTGGTCGCAGGCTATCAAATTTACGTTTTGATTTTGTTCTAAAATCGCGCCGGAATGCCCGCCGTATCCGAGCGTACAATCGATAATCGCGCCGCTTTTTATATCCGCAAAAGCTTGCAAAACTTCATCAAGTAGCACGGGAACGTGTGGGGAGTTCAAATTTAGCCTTTATTTTTTGTGTATAATAACAAAAAAAGTTTATAAAAGGTTAAAATGGACTTAAAATACTGCGCAAGCGAGATCAGTAACATCGCTCTTTCGATGTTTAGAAAAAACTTTTTCGGCGTCTTTCACGGCTCTATTTCAGCTAGGATTCAGCATGATTCTTTTTTGATAAATAAAAGGACGACGATTTTTGATAACGTTAGAGAAGAAGACTTGATAATGCTAAATTCCAAAAAGGATTACCGCTGGAACGACGCGAGTATAGATGCGGATATTCATCTAAATATATACAAAAATATAAATGAGGCTAAATACGTCTGCTACGCCATGCCGCACTATCTAACCGCATACACCCTAGGACACGCCTTTATACGACCGAGGGATTACTTTGGCTACATGAGACGCAGCGAGATACCCATATACGATCCAAAGCAGTTTGAGGACTGGTACGAGCGTGCCGATACCGAGATATACCGCTATATGCTAGAAAATAAAACTAACGTGATGGTTATCAAAGGATACGGCGTATACGTGCATAGCAGGACGCCTTATCAGCTGGCAAAAGACGTCGCGATCCTTGAGAATACTTGCAAACTGCTAAGCATTGCGCATTCTTACGAATCGCAAAATAACTAGGCAAAGTTTAGTTTGTATTATCGCGACTTAAAAATTTTGCCTTCAAACCTCGTTTTTAAGGTGATATTTACGAAATTTAAGTAAAATATTGCATAAAATTTTTATGAAATTTACAAGGGAAATTTAAATGATAACTTGGATGCAAAAACACAGGAAATACCTTGTCGTGACGATATGGATAAGCACGATAGCTTTCGTCGGGGCGGGTTTCGTAGGCTGGGGAGCCTATGACCTCAACGCGAGCCGCTCCGGCTCCGTCGCAAAAGTAGGACACAGAAATATAAGCATCCAAGAGTTTCAAAATAAATACGGACAATTTCACGCATATTATAGCCAGCTCGCCGACGGACATCTAAGCGAAGAAGAAGCCGCCAATCTTAAGCTTGAAAATTTGGCTTTAGAATCGTTAGTAAACGACGCGTTATTCTTAAATTTTGCCGATGATTTGGGTCTTGGAGTAAACGACGAAGATATAGTAAAATATATCATCGCGGATCAAAATTTCCATACTAACGGCAAATTTGATAAAGAGCTGTATAAAAATACGTTAAAAAGAGCTAGAATACCTCAGAGCGAATACGAAGAAAGCCTAAAAAACGTAATCCTGCTAGACAAGCTAAGACACGCGCTAAATATCCCTACCAAAAAGCAAGATACCGATATGCTTTTGGCGAGTTATTTAATGCAAGACAGAATCTCCATGCAAGTCGTAGAGGCCGACGACAATGAGATAAAAATAGACGAAGATGCCGTAAAAACGCTCTGGGAAGAACATAAAAACGAGTATAAAACCATGACGGAGTTTAAGCTCGATACTAAATTTATCCCAGCCATAACCAGCGAAGCAAATGCTACGGAGTTAAGAGCGTTTTATGACGAAAATAAAAACGAGTATAAAGGTAGCGACGACAAAATAAAAGATTTTGAAGCGGTTAAAGACGAGGTTTTAAAGGACTTTAATCTAAAACAAACTAAAAAAATCGCGCTAGAAGAGTATTTAAAAATTAAAAAAGGCGAAAGCCAAGCAGGCACGACTATCTCGACTCTGGAAGATAACGCAAGTCTACCTATAGATGAACTAAAACTCGTCAAAACCGGCGAAACGCTAAAACCGTTTGAATACGACGATGGATATATGATAGTAAAGGTAAAAGAGGTAATAGCTCCAAGAGTAATGAGTTTTGAAGAAGCTAGGGAGCAAATTTTAGAGCTTTACAAAGAACAAAAGACTAAAGAAATAGTGGAAGCTAAAGCGAAAGAACTGCTTAAAAACGGCTTTAAAGGCATTGACATAGGCTTTATCGGCAGAGACGCCATAAAAGCTCAAGGCGGACTAACGGAAGGGGAATTTAACGTATTTGTTAGCAAGTTATTTGGCAAAAGCGCTAAAAAAGACTACGTAATGATTGATAATAAAGCCGTGGTTTACGAAATACTAGAGCAAAATTTAATCAATCGCGATAAAGAGAGCGAATATAAAGACATCATCGCCCAGCAATCAAGCTACCTAAAAAATAGCGAACTGATGAGAGATTTGAGTACGGCGCTAGCCAAGAGATATAAAGTAGAATATTACGTTAGTAAAAAATAAAAAGGTATTGATTTGAGTACTAAAATTTTAGGTATCGACGTAGGCTCGGTTCAAATTTGCGCCGTCATAGCGCAACACGACGACACGGGTCTAAAGATAATCGGCATAGGAAATGCCAAAACGCAGGGCATAAAAAAGGGCGTAATAACCAATATCGAACTAGCTTCAAAATCAATAAAAAGCGCCTTAGTAGATGCCCAGAGGATAGCCGGCACTCGCTATGAAAAGGTGGTGGTATCGATATCTGGAGCCTACACCAAAAGCGTAGAGAGCAACGGAGTGGTAAATATCCCGACATATGAAATAGGTATAAAAGAGATACAGCGCTCAATGTCTGAATCCGAGCGAAGAGCGCAAATTCATAGCGACTACGAAAAGCTTCATATACTGCCGTATAACTTTAAAGTAGACGACCAAGAACATATAGAAGATCCCTTGGGCATGAACGGTAGTAGGCTTGAGGTGCAAACGCATATCATAATGGCGCAAAAATCATCCCTAAGCAATCTTAGAAAAGCGTTAAATTTGGCCGGCGTAGAGCCTGATAATATCGTACTTTCCAGCTACGCTTCGGCTATTGCTACCCTAAATCAGGACGA
>CAUPYN010000047.1:0-10978 GCA_963515575.1 uncultured Campylobacter sp. | reverse complement strand
CCTTCACACACCTAAATCACACCGAGCCGTGCCAGGCTCTACGTACTCATTGAGTGATATTTGCTTATTTACCTTTAAATTTCGGTCTTTTTCTTGCGCTTGCTCGTTATCGTCCAGCTCGATATTATATGCAGAGGTTATGTATTTTTTCGTAGGCGTGAAGCCCATATCGTATAGCGTCTTGTCTCTTGCGGCGCGCTCGGTATTAGGAGCATCTTCGTCGAATAGTTTGGCGTAAAGCTCGCCGTTATAGCCGTTTATCTCCTTAAAAAAGCTTATGGCCTTGTTTATGACGAAGACTAAAATTTTGCCGTCGTTTGCGGCCAGATCCTCTCTAATCTCGTTATGCGTCTTCGCTGCGGCATAGCTTCCCTCTTTTACGTCGCTAGTCAAATTTGCGCCTAAAATAGCCTTGCTGATTTGATTGTCGAGGTATGCGGGAAGCCTAGTGAAATCTACGTTTGAGGTAGGCTGCACGAGGGTGATCTCCTCGTCCGTGTCTATGACCGCGCTATCGCCGCTAAGCATAGCTTGCACTTCCGCAGCCATTTCGTCGGGCTCGTAGCTAGTTTTTGCTATAGCCCAGGGCGATCCGAATTTTTCTAAAAACCTAAACCAAAACTTCAAGCTGGCGTTTTTCATTTTGACGGGGAAATACAGCTTTTTAAGTAGCCCGTCTCCGTATACTTTTCTAAAATTCGCTCTGTTTAATGCATATATAACTTTTAAAGGTGGAATACTCTGTTCGCTTCCGCCGGCGCTAAACACGAACTCGCCCGCGTCGTTAAATTTAAACTGCCTAAAATCGCGCTGCACGAGTCTTGGATATACAAGCCCTTCTTTTTCTTTGTAGTTAACCTCGAATACGTTTAGTCCGTAAAGATAGGTTTCTAAAATTTGGCTGACGACGTCGGGGTTAAAAATCTTTTTAAATTCGTCCTTAATTTTTTCATCGTCGCAAACGATTTGGATCTCTTTTTTCTCTGTCACGGACTTGCGGCTCACGTCGCACTGCGTAACGGTAAGATCGGCTAGTATCATATCCATATCGTCGTCGCCAATGCTGGAAACTCCCGTATTTATCAGCAAATCTATCAGGGTACCGTTTTGGGGGATGAGAGCCGCTTTCTTGCGCTGCGGCTGCTCGGATTTATTTTTAAATAATTTGTCAAATATCATCTAGTGCGCCTTTTTACTTTCTTTTTTAGCTTTGTTAAGTCGTATGCGCCCGCCAAGCTGTCGGGCGCGTCGTCGTGCTTGGCTTCGGGATACTCCGTAAGCTGCTCGATAAGCAGACTTTGGCTTTGATGAAAGAGTATTTCGCCGTCCTCTATAGGTACTTCAAGCTCCTCTATTCTTTGCCCTTTGCTTGCGGTATTATTCACGCCTTTTAAAGGTAGCTTAGCGCCTATCTCAAAGGCCTTTTCTCTTATCCAGCCCCTAAAAAACTCCTGCCCGCCGTTGCTCTCTATCGCGCAAACGCGGCATTTATAGAGCTGATTAAGCCTAATGATCTCTTTGATGGTCTTTTTAGTCTTCATGACCTCTACTATGCTTTCTGCTACGTAGATCTTGGCTTCTGCCTTGCTCACTCCTAACACCGTTATAGCCGTATAGTCGCTCTTTTTCTTTTCGCCTGCAGGGTCGATATACATCACGAAGTAATCGCACCTCGGAAGCTCGCGGTAAAAATGCATACTCTCTTTGGTGAAAATTTGAGTCTCGCTACGCGGATCGTTTTGCTGCTCTTTGTTAAAAGATTTCAAGTTTTCGGCGCGCTTTTGCATGAGCTTTAGGATCGGTAGCGCATCGTCCCAAAGCACCCGAGAACCCTCATCCATAAAGGCTTTGTTTTTTAAATAAAACGTTTCGCTAGCCTCTTTGGATATATTTTTATAAAGCTCTGCCCATCTCTCCCACAGATCCATTCGCTTTGGGAAATTTATGATGCTTTGATATTTCTTGGCATTCCAAAATTTAAGCTTGAGCTTCCTAGCTAAAACGCTATCTGCATGAAGTACGGTGCCGATGTAAAGCACGTCGAGGCTACCGTCTACGCTGCCCAAATTTAAAACCGCTTCGTCTAGCCACTCCTCGAGCTTGTCGCGTTGCTCTTTACTGCGCACGTTGGTGTCGTTTTCTAGGTCGTCTAGGACTACTAGATCGGGGCGATAAACGCCGAATTTTACGCCGCGCAGTCTTTTGCCCGAACCAAACGCCTTAAGCTTGACTCCGTTTTTGGATACGAACTCGCCTATCTTCCAATTTTTGCTTGCGCCGCAAACGTGCGGGAAGTCCATTTTTAAATTTGCGTTATCCTCAAGCTCGGCTTTTATCGCCTCCAAGCACCCCTCGACTAGCTCCACGGCGTCTGAAATTTCGACGATGAAGCGCTTCTTGTTAAAACAAATACACCAAAGCGGAAGAAGCTGCGAACAGTACGTGGTCTTTGCATGACCGCGCGGCGCGGCGCGGGCGTATTTGTCTCCGCTTGCGTTTTGCGTCATAGCTTCAAAAATCTGCGCTAGATCCTCGTGAAGCGCGCAAGAGCCACTAATGCTAAAATAGTGCGGGAAATAAGTCCTTGCAAAAAACATAAAATCGCGCTCGGCGCGTTTTACTCTTGTGGCCCTATCTTTTGGCGATAGAGGACTATTTAGATGTATCTGCTCTTTTAGCTCGCCGCTAAGCTCCTCTAGCCAGCCGTAAAAGTCTTTGCGCGTTAGCTTGCTAAGCTCGGGTTCTACGGCGCCGGCTTGCTTGTGCGTTTCTCTACTGTCTTCTAGGAAGCTATCTAGCTCATCTCTTGAAAAAAGCATACATCATCCTAAACGTCGAGCTCTTCGATAGCTTTGACGAATTTTTCGCTCTCGATGAGCTCTACGAGTTTCTTGATACACTCTTTGTTCTCGTCGTCTTTAAATTTATCGACTACCAGCATAATGACCTTTTTGGCGATGCTTAAGCGGTATGCTGCCGGATTTTCGTAGCTTGCAACTTTGGTCATCTTAACAAAGCTGTCGCCTATCTTTGAAAGCGCCTCGGCCTTTTTGCCTGCGGGCAGTTCGCTCTCTCTTATATCTTTTACTGCCAGGCGCATCTCTTCGATAAAGTTTTGATAGATATTTTGCTTATCTTCGCCGCTTTTATTTAGATAGCTTGCTGCTTTTAGTTCGTCCCAGTCGCCGTTTTGAGATTTGTAGTTTTTTATGGTTTTTACGGTTTTGTTTAAAATTTCGGCTATGCGCTCAAGGCTGAAGCCTTTTAAATATAGCTCTTTTGCTAGCTCTTTGATATTGGGCGACTTCGCGGACGAGCGAAGCCCGTCCTTACGACCAGCCCCATCGGCTGGACCCCGCACTAAAGACGCGGTCGGCTCCGCGACCTGTGGTTTTTTGTTTTCAGCCATTTAAATCCTTTAAGTCCATTTTTTTCTCGCTGTGCCTAAACGCTCTTATACCGAGCCTGGGCGCGCTATCGTCTTCTATTTGGCTCGGAAGCTTCTTGCTAGCCATATTCAAAAGCAGGGCGTCCATCTTTTCTATCTGCTCATTCAGCGCCTCTTTGGGGAAGTTGTTGCGCTTTTTGAGCTCGATAATAGTCAAATTTACGCCGATGTCTTTTAACAGCGGCGTAGGGTTTTGCGGAAGTTTGATGAAAGAGGAGATATAAGCCAAGGCATCGTTTACGCTATCGTCTATGACGCTTTGATTAACGGCGCCGCTTCCTTCAAAGTCGCTGAGCTCTTGCAGCTCTCTAGTAGAAACTTCTTTTAGTAGATCCTCGTTTGTTAAAACCATTATTTCGTCTCCAAATATTTTAAACCTTTTGACCGTATTCGTTATTAGCTTTTAGCGAGCGTTAAAAGCGCGTTAAAACGTTTAAAATATTTTTCTCGTAGTTTTAGTCGTTTTTGATTTAAAAGGGCGTGAGGCGTCTTGATTTCGCGGACGAGCAAAGCCCGTCCTTGCGACAGGGAGTTTTACTCCCTTGACCCACCTAAAGCCCTGCCTTACGGCGGGTTCCCGGCTTTGTTACATTTTTAGCTCGATGATCGCGTCAAGCCTATTGCAGATCGGAAGCGGTCTGCTTTCGCTAACAATGCCCCAACCCATACCTTTGTCGAGCACCTCTGGAGCCGCAGCGAAGAATTTCGTCGGAGCCTTTCCGATGGCAGACGTATGGTTTGCTCTCGTATAAACCACCTCAAAGATGTCGTCCATCAAAGGCACTACTACGCCTTTTTTGCCGCTCATGTAGCTCGTATCTCTGCCCTTTGTATTTTTGTACGAGGCATCGTAAGGCATAAAGGTCTTGCCGAAAAGTTTAAGAGTTAAAACTCCGTTGCTATCTACGACTTCGCAGGATTTTAGCTTTAGAAGCTCCTGGGCTTCGGCCAGTTTAAGCAGCTCGCCAAAAAGCTCTCTAGTTACTAGCGCGATATACGGCTTTGCAACGCCTAATACCTCTTTTTGAGCGGCCTCGATATCGCTTAGCAAATCCAATAACTTAGTCGTATTCGTGATAGTTATCTCTTTTCTATTTGCGCTAAGCTCAAACAACACCTTTCCTTTGCCATCCATTACCTTGCCGAAAATAGCGCCTATAGCCATATACTCTACGGTGTTGGCGATATTGCTCTTTTGGCTAGCTAGTTTTTTGCCGATAGCCGCAGACAATGATTTAAGCTGCTCGCTTTGAGTATTGAGCGTTCTTAGCAAATTCATCTCGCTAGCCGGGAGCGTATCATACTGCGGGAAGCGAGGAAGCGGTACGGAGATGATAGTTTGGTCGGGATTTTTCGTCACCAAGTGCTCTCCGTTTTCGCTAACGCTTTCAAGGATTACGCCCGCGCCTTTTTCGATGATAATGTTATGGGTATTGGAAAGCGTCGGAGTCCATTTTTTGAAAAACGTATCCGTTATGAAACTTTGATCGGTCTTAGTCTGATTTATGATCTCAGTCATCGCCTCGACCGTAAATTTTTTTAAAAGTTCATCCATTTTTATCTCCTTATTATTTTTACCTTCTTTTAGCGGCGCGAACAATCGCGCCTAAAGAAGCAAATACTAAAGACTTGCAAGGCTTCGCTTGCCAAATCAATGTATTTGCTTCACCTTACTATAATTTTTTGTTTGAATAGTGCGGTTTTTAGCTCCGCGGCGGCGCCTTCCAGTATTACCTCGCCAAGCACCAGCACGTCTGCGTCCCCTGTGGCCTCTACGTTGTCGCAAAGCACGCCAAATACTGCTTGGGCGTTTGCGATGGTCGTAGTTTGGTTGTCGCTAGTTACGGCCGCAAAACTCTCGCCGCCGTTAATACTAAACAGCACGGCTCCGCACTCTAGGGCCTTAGTGGTCTCTACTTTGGCGTTAATGCCGAGCACCTTGTTTACGACCACGTCTCCGATGGTCTTTGGCTTTTTTTGTTCGTTAGGCATTTTATTCTCCTCCTAATGCAAATTTAACGACATCTATTTCTGCGTCCGATTGGCTTTTGTTGGCAAACATATCGTTACTCGGTATACTCGTTTTTTGTTGCGGCGGCATAACGCCTTTTAAAAACTCGTTAAAGCCGTTTAAATCGGCTTTTGCGTAGCTAAGCGCCCACTGCTTTTGGCTTTCTTGAAGCTTGTTTGCAATAATGGCTCCGTCTACCGCGCTTTGAGCTAGTTGCTCTTTTAGAGTAGCGACCTCTTGTTTAGAGGCGTCAAGCTGATTTTTAAGCTCGACTATCCGAGCCTCATAGTTCGCGCCGCTTTGCGTAGCAGCCTGAGCCTGCGGCTCGCCTTTTGGATTTTTCGCATCATCCATGTTCGTCTCCTTTGTGAAATTTTTATTCGCTCTTACTTCTCCGAGTTCGTCTAAAAACGGCTTATTGGTTAGCGCTGCGGAGTGCAACGTGCAGCCCTGCCAAGCTCCGGTTTTTTCGTCTACGCCCATAAAGTCGTAAACCGGGCTAAGATATTTGTATTCGCCGTTTTTGATAAATTCCTTTGCTTTGGCTGTCCAACTTACGCGCCCGTAAAGCGCGCCGTCTTTTATAAAAAGCTCTTTTACCCAGCCTGCCGCGGGCGCTATCTCTCCGCTTAAAGTTTGGTGCTCGTAGTCGATCACTATATCTAGGCTGCGCTTGTCGAAATTTAGTTTCATCTTTTCGATATCGGCTGCGTCTATACTAAACGTTCCTCCGGCGTGCCCTTGCCAAACGCCGGTTACGGCCAGGCAAATTTCGCTTAAAACTTCTTCTTTATCGTCCTTTAGCGCGATTAAGTCTTTGGTTATGAGCATAAGAATTCGTCCTTTTCTAAAAATTGCGTTCGTATCTGCCTGGTGAGCACGTAGACGTAGCCGTAGTCGGTAATATCGTTTAGCGACGCCTTAGCGCTTTGGGGCTCTATCCTAAACTCGTTACATAAATTCGAGTTTCTTAGCCTTTCATCTATCGCCTCGCATAGAGCGTAGGCTTTAAATTTATTGGCTTGTCGGTAGTTTTGATTTTTGTTTGAAGTGCAGGCTAGTATATGGATATTATACGTCGCGCTTCGTTCTACTACGTTTTCGTATTTTTCATCCACGAACTCTACGAATACGAAGCTCTCGCCGCCTTTTATCAACAGCTCCATTTCTTCTTTGTTATTAAACTCACCAAGATACGCTCTAGTTACCGAGTTTTTGGGTTTGGCCGCTTCTTTAATCGTGTTTATAAGTTCTTTTTCAAATTCTTCCAGCATTTAGCGCCTTTGGTGTATTTTTGGCGCAATTATGAAATGTTTCGCGACGAAAATCTATTACAGTACTTCGACAAAGTTTTTTGACAAAAAATCGTGATAGATTTCTGAGGCAGGCATGGCGTAATATTGCGGCAAAAGTTTGGAGGACGCCATGACCTTAATAGAAAAAATCAAAGAAAACGAGGGTCTTAAAGATCATAGGTACGAGGATAGCTTAGGAAGACTAACCGTGGGCTACGGCTTTTTGCTTGCCGCGCTTACGGCCGACGAGTTAGCGCTAAACGGCGGCAAATACGAACCCATGAGCAAAGCGACGGCCGATAAAATTTTAGAGCTCAAGCTTGAAAAACTAACTGCTGCAGTCTTTGCGACGTTTGATTGGCTAAAGGAAAAACCGCAAAACGTCCAAGAAGTAGTGATAGAAATGGCCTATCAGCTAGGTGTTTCAAAGGTTAAAAAATTCGTAACCATGATGCACCATATAAGAGCGGGCGAATATAGAGCCGCCTATCAAAGCGGCATGAATTCTCTTTGGGCGAAACAAACGCCGAACCGGGCAAAGAAGGTGCTAAATGGATTGTTTAACTTCGCGGGCGAGTAAAACCCGCCCTTGCGAGCAGGGTTTAGCACCCTGCACCCGCACTGAAGACATACATCGCTACTCGCGATGCGAATTAAGGAATAAAAATGTTTGCAAATAAATTTCTCTTTATGGGTTTTGCATTGGCCGCGCTTTTGGGTCTTGCTTGCGTAAATTTGTTCCTCGAAAATTCAAGGCTAGAAGGCGTAAATTCCGTCTTGCTTAAAGACCTTGAAAGCGTAAAAGAGAAAAACGAGCGACTGACTAAGGACTACGCTACGGTAAAAAATAATCTAAACGCCTGCAACGTATCTATTTCTTTGCAAAACGAAGCTATAAAAGCCGCCGCGGTAAAGATCGATGATACTCCTTCAAAAGAGGCCGAGCGAATAAAGAAGATCTACGTCAAAGATAAAAGCTGCGAGGCGGAACTAGCGGCATATAAGGAGCTGTTTCGTGATTAGGATTTTGCTTTTTTGTCTATTTGCTTTGATCTTTGCGGGCTGCGCGGCCAAACCTCAAGCGAGCGAGCCGCATATCATTTATCAAGAAAAATACGTGCCCGTAAAGTGCAATGCCAAGATGCCCGTAAAACCTAAAAACGACGGTACGTTCGAGACAGATAAGAGGATTGCTATTTATTACCGCGATTGCGAAAGATTTCTCAAACAATGCCTGGGGATAAAGGAATAAAATGGAAAATAGCCTAAATTTTAGCGACGAGATCAAAGAAGCTACGGGACTTATAAACTCGGCGGGAGCTTGGGGGGCGAATGAGTTTTTGGTCTTTATGGTAATTTTCGGCTTTATAGTCTTCGTGGTGATATTTTGGCTACTAAACAAAACCGCGAACAAAAACTCCGAAATTTTGGTGGATATTTCCGTAAGAAGCAACGAAGCTATAAATAACAACACGGCCGCCACCAGAGAACTGGTAGAGACGCTACGCACCGAAAACGGCGCGAACCGCCAAAAACTAAACGAAATTCATGACGACGTAAAAGAGATAAAACAAAACGTGAGACGAAGGCGGCCTATTAAAAATAATAAATTTAGCGAGCATATCGGCGATGAGTAGAGAATATTTTATAGAAGTCGCAACGATTAGCGAGGTAAGCGGCGACAAGGCAAGAGTAGCCGTAGGCTCAATGGTTACCGATTTTTTGCCGGTATTTCAAAGCTTCTCAAACTCCTTTGCCGTGAGCTTCTCTCCTATCAGGGTAGGCGAGCAGGTGCTGGTCTTGCCCGTAAGAGGCAACCTAAACAGCGGCGTCATACTTCGCGGACTCTACCAAAGCGCGCATAAAGAGGAGCCGACGGATAAAAAGGTGCACGTAAGCTTTGAAGACGGCGTAAGCATGAGCTACGATACGGCTAGCTCTACCCTTGAAATTTCGGCACCAAAGCAAATAAACATAACTTGCGACCAGCTGAATTTAAAAGGCGACTTGGAAATAGGCGGCAGCATCCACGCTACGGGGCGCATCATAGACGAGGGCGGCAACACTCCGCACCACTCGCACTAGGAGATGAGTATGAGATATCTTACGACTATAGAAGAGAGCATAAAAGACATTCTGCTTACCCCTCTTGGCTCGCGGGTTATGTTGCCGGAATACGGCAGTCGCTTGTTCGAGCTAATAGACCGCAAGGTAGACGACGAGTTTAGAGCCGATCTTGCCTGCTACGTCATAGAGGCAGTAGAAAGATGGGAAAAAAGAGTGAAGATAGATGAAGTAAAGCTAATAAGCCTAAAAGACCATAGGCTAAATTTTAATATCGTTCTAATTAGCGGCGACGAGATAGGGATAGAGCTATGAGCTTTTTAAAAAATTTACCATATCCGGACGTGATCGAAGAGCTTAACTACGACGAGCTTTTAAAGGGCGTTAAAGAGCTTTTTAAAAGCTATTTAACGGACAAGGAGATCGCGCTACTTGAGAGCGACAACTACTCCGCCCTGCTTGAAACGCTGGCTTACCGCGAGCTGCTTTTGCGAGCCAGAATCAATAGTAGCGTAAAAGCCATGTTGCTGCCTTTTTCAAGCGGAAGCGATCTTGATAATATCGTAGCGATATACGGCATAGAGCGGCTAAAAGGAGAAAAGCCGACGGCCGGTATCGAGCTTTCGCTTTCAACCCCCAGGGATGCGGATACGATAATTCCGGCCGGAAGCGTTTTAGTTAGCGACAACGGCGACGTCGCCTACGTCAAAGAAACGGCGATCGTCAAAAAAGGAGAACTAAAAACTACGGCCGTATCGGTGTTTGATAAATTTATGAAATCAAGCCCCGTAAAGTGCGAATATATCCAAACGCCTTTCCCTTTCGTGTTGAAAGCAAAGCAAATAAGCGATTTTAGCGGTGGCGCAGAGGTAGAAAGCGACGAAAGACTAAGGGAAAGAGCGGTGCTTTCTCTTGAAAGATTTAGCACTGCAGGAAGCGCAAAGGCCTACGTCTATCACGTTTTAAGCGCGAATTCAAAGGTAATAGAGTGCAGCGTTAATAACGGCGGGCCGGGAGTAGTTCAAATTTATCTAAAAAGTTCAGACATGAGCGAGGATACGCGCATTAGCGTAGCGGAGTATTTAAGCGGCGAGAAAGTGAGGCCATTGACCGACAAGGTAGTAGTCAAAAACGCCCGAATCAAAGATATAGAAATCAAAGCGACGCTGGAGCTCACCGACATGTTTTTGCAAGATATTATAGATAAAGAAATAAAAGCATCTAGAAAAAGTCTAAAACTAGGCGAAGACCTAAATTTGAGCTATATCTACTCTATGTTACATAAAAATGGAGTGTACCGCGTAAATTTAGCCGCTCCGACTGTAGATACCAAAGTAGACGAGGATAGCTTTGTCAAAATAAGCTTTAACCTATCGTATGCAAAGGCGGAACTATGACGATACTTCCCGGACACAAAAGCAAATTCGATAAGAAATTTGACGAGTTTTTTGATGTCAGGCTTAATGAGCTCGACCTTGGCTCAATAAACATATTGGCCGCCTCTTGTCCGACGCCTCTTTTACCTATCTTAGCCGATAGCTTTGATGTGGATATAGACGGACTTGGCGAAGATTCAGCTAGAAAACTCATTAAAAATGCTTTTGAGATACATTATTACTCGGGCACCTTTTATAGCCTAAATAAAGCATTACGCTCGTTTTACACTGATATTAGGATTCTTGAGTGGTTTAGCTACGACGGCGAGCCTTATCATTTTAAGGTCGAAATAGATCTCAAAGATGATAGCACAGACGAGACAAGATATAAAAAGCTTGATACTGTCGTGCAACGCTATAAAAACGTCCGCAGCGTTTTTAAAGGATTTAACCTTATTAGGAACGCAAGAAGCGAAGTTTATCTTGGGGCAAATGCCGCAGATATGGAAAAAGTGGAGATTTTCCCAATCCAATCGCCGGGAATGGCGTCAAGCGCGCCGGTTAATACGAGCGCGGCTTATGCTCAAAGCGAGCAAGTTAGCATTTATCCCTACAAGGTCAAAGATATTTTAATAAATTTAGAGCGTTTCGGCGGGGTAATTTGCGAATTTATCGAGGACGTAAATTTACCGCCGATGCAAAGCAAGAACCTAAGCACGCAATCAACCCCCGCAAGATTTAGCGGCGGCGCGGTAACGATAGATGAGATAATCAAAATTTAGAC
>CAUPYN010000046.1:0-11040 GCA_963515575.1 uncultured Campylobacter sp. | reverse complement strand
CTGGCGATCTAGCCAGATTTTACTTAAATGCCATTTTATACGAGTTTTCTATCAGCTCATAGCATCATAGCCCGCTCATCGCAGCTTGCGCGAATTTGGATTTCGCAGCAGCTCTCTGCCGTAAGCCGTAGCGCCGCAAATGCCGCCTAACAGTAGCTCCTCGCCATCGGACGCCTTTGTTATGAGTCTGGCCGCGATCGCCGGGATACCGACTGCTTGCTTTACTGCCTTGGCGTAGTCCGCTTGATAAAGCGGCGTAAACGCCGGCACGCTATCCGTGCGCTCAAAAAGTCCACACGCCCAGACGTGGATAAACGCCGCGCCCAGCGTTTAGAGCTGTTTTGCCAGCCGCACGCTATCTTCTAGGCTCCAGTCCCCTTTTACCCAGCTTTGCACACTTATGCGCACGCTGACGGGGATTTGTACCGCGGCTTTTATTTCGGTTAAAATTTCTTTTAAAAATCTCGCGCGATTTTCGAAGCTTCCGCCGTATTCGTCGTCTCTCAGGTTGATCCCCGGTGATAGAAATTCGCTGATGAGATAACCGTGCGCGGCGTGGATCTCGATCGCGGCGTATCCTGCGCACTGGGCTCTAACCGCGGCATCGGCGAAAGCTTGCTTGACCGAGAAGACGTCCTCTACGCTTATTTGTTTTGGCGTTTTGTAGCTCTCGCTAAATTTCAGAGAGCTAGGCGCGATCAACCCCTCGCACTCGCTTTTTCTACCGGCATGCGCAAGCCAGACGGCCATAGAGGCGCCCTGTTTGACGCACTCTTTGACGAGTTTGGCATGCGCCTCTAGCTGCTCGTCGTTCCACAGCCCCAGATCACGGCTCGTGATCCTGCCTCTAGGCTCGACCGCCGTAGCCTCGACGATGATGAGCCCGACGCCTCCTAGCGCTCGTGCGGCGTAGTGCAAACGGTGAAAGCACCTAGGTAGGCCGTTTTCGTTCTTGGCCTTGTACATGCACATCGGCGGCATGACGACACGGTTTTTGATCTGCAGATCGCCGACTTTTAGCGGCGAGAAAAGTTTTGGCACAAACTTCCTTTAAATAAAATTTTATAAAATAGTAACATATCCTATATCTTTTAAAGATAGATAAAGTTTATCACCATTTGACCGGTTTATGAACCCCAAACACAATACGTATTTACCTATTAATTCGTCTTCCTCACCATTTTGCAGATTAAAATTAGTCCAAAAATTCGGCAATATACTCGCCTTTATAACGATAGCACATTCTTTAATGTCTACTCCAAAATTTAGCCACAAAGAGCCGTCTTTGTCAAAGCGAGCGCTTAAAATTTGTCCGTATAGTCCGCTAAATTTTCCTATATTTTTACTTACGTTTTTAAAATTTACAAATAGATTTTTTGCTTTATACGTATAATCGTTGATTTCTATTTTGGTATCTAAATCAGCAAATTCCGTGTTTATTAAAAGCTTTAAGATAGAGCTCAATCGCCTAGAACAATATCGTTGCTTTTCTCCATATTTATAATCGTACTTTTTACCTACTTTATTTACATTATCTAGATTTTCATCATTTTGTTTAATATTTATTTTATTTGAAGCCCCGAAATTAAAATCAATTTTAATAAGATTACTTTGCGCAATCAATGCTTCGCTTTCAGATAATGACCCAAAAATAGTGTCCGACTCGATTGATTTTAAGGAACAATCATCTTTATGCGGCCTAGCCCCAAAACAAGCTACTTGGCCGCTTTTTGACGCCTTCTTAAAATAAGCCTGATTACCGCACTCTTTGCATACCAAATTTCGTCGTTTTCTACTTAACTCTTCAACTGGCAATCCGGCAAATTCAAAAGCCGTATATATTTTATCGTCGTATAAACATTTTACATAATCCATTGTTATCTATTTTTCTCCTAGAATTCGACCAAATTTAGCCTTTTCCTTAAATATATGAATTAAACTAAATCCTTTAACCTTATACTTTAAACATTTAACGTCTAGCTCGCGGTTTAGATTCACGAGGCGAAATTTGACTGCCTCCCACCACTCTTTGCCGTCGTATTCGCGCCGCACGAGCACCATGTCGTCTAACTCTACGCGCAGATCAAGCGGCACCTCATACAGCCCCCAGTCGTTATCGTAATCAGTCGCTTCGGCTAGCTGCTTAAATTTCGCTAGATCGATAAAGCCGTCCGAGCTGCCTACGGCTCTAACATCGCTCCAAATTTTACCGTTTTGCGCTAAAATCAGCTCCAACTCGGCAAATAAATTCACTAGCTCGTAATCGCTTAATTTATGCCGTTTTTCTAAATGCACTTTAATTCCTTTAACGCAAAGCGCTTGCGGTCGCTTAAATTTACGCGTGGGGTCGCACGGCGCGGCGAATAGATCTAAAAACCGCGCGATTTAAATTCAGACTATAAATTCGGCGGCGTTTTAGCCTTTTACAGCCGATTTAAACTTTTAGTAGGCCCATGGCATCCGCCAAAGTTAGGTCCGCGCGGTGCTTATTTTGTTTGCGGCGCGCCAAAATCGCCGCAGTAATCGCCCAAAAGCTGCAAAATATCGTCTCTGATAGATTGCGAGCACTCAGTTAAAAGCAGCTCCCGTAAAAGGGCGAAAATTTCGCTCTCATGCGCCGGCGCGCAGCCGTAGTAGGGATTAATGTAAAACCGGGACACGACAGAAGCGAGGCTTTTTCAGCTTCGTCATTACCTCGCAAAACGGCAGGTCTATGGCGGCATTTTGCAGTTTTATTGCAAATTTATTTATCAGGCGCGCAGTACCGAGCCAAAGTCCGCACATCGCGTCGCTCGGCTACGGCTTTATACCGCATCGCAAGGCAAAACGCGCGCTATACCTAGCTAGCCGTCGCGCCCGATTGCCTTTTGCGCCGCTTACTCGGCCTTAGCCGCATCCCACGCAAGGATCGTCTTACCTTCGGCGTCGGTGGCCACGTCGCCCATACCCATGATGTTGTAGCCGCAGTCGACATAGTGCACTTCGCCGGTTACGCCGCTGGCCAGGTCGCTAAGCAGGTACATAGCGCTGTTACCGACGTCATGCGTCGTAACGTTGCGTTTTAGCGGGCTATTTACCTCGTTGTAACGCAAAATCATCCTAAAGTCGCCTATGCCGCTTGCCGCAAGCGTCTTAATCGGGCCTGCGGAGATCGCATTTACGCGGATATTTCTTGCTCCAAGGTCGTGTGCTAGGTAGCGCACTGAGCTTTCAAGAGCTGCTTTTGCGACGCCCATTACGTTGTAGTGAGGCACAAATTTCGGTCCGCCAAGATATGTAAGAGTAAGGACCGAGCCACCCTCTTTTAGCACAGGAAGTACCGCGCGCGTGAGGCTTAGCAGCGAATACACGCTCGTACCCATCGCGATATCAAACGCCTCTTTGGTTGTATTTACAAACTCGCCCTCTAGCGCTTCTTTTGGCGCATAGGCTACCGCATGCACAACGAAATCTATCTCGCCAAGATCCGCTTTGATGCGATCTGCAAGCCCGTCTAGATGGGCTTGGTTGTTTACGTCAAGCTCGTAGACGAATTTGCTCCCAAACTCCTCCGCGATCGGCTCTACGCGTTTTTTCAGCGCATCATTTAGGTAGGTAAACGCCATCTGCGCACCCTGCGCGTGGCAAGCTTCAGCGATGCCGTAAGCGATGGATTTGGCGTTAGCGACGCCGACGATGAGGCCCTTTTTTCCTTTTAAAATCATTATTTCTCCTTTCTATTTTGCTTGGCCTTTGAGCGCTTTTTGGCGATTTTGCTAAAATTTTGCTCGACAGACTATCCGTCTAGCCTACGCAAAATTTTAACTGAAAAGCCCCAAAAATCATCTCAAAATCCTACGCAATTTGAAATTTATAAATTTACAAATTTGACAAAACTCCGAATTTTAAACGTAAATCGACAAGCGGAAATATCGCTAGGCGGATTTAAATGTTTTGAAGTAAATTTCGTCCCAAGACTAGGCATATAGCCTGTCGCAGAGCGAAATTTACAAAATCATTTAAAGGCGTCAGCGAGATGACGCGCTAATAAGTTCCAAGAAACCAGAGGCGTCCCAGCTCGCCGTACCTACTAGTACTCCATCGCAGTTTTTGATCCCCGCAATCCCGCCGATATTTGCGGCATTCACGCTGCCTCCGTAAAGCAGCGGCGCACTCGTTTGCTCACGGATGAAATTTAATATCTCCTCTATCTGCTCCGCGTTCGCGCTCTTGCCCGTGCCTATCGCCCAAATTGGCTCGTAGGCGATCAGCAAGCGCTCGTAGCCAAGGTCGATATTTTTTAGCTGCTTAGCCAAAAACTCCTTCGTGCACCCAGCTTCGTTCACGCTCAAATTTTCGCCGATGCAGTAGACGATCTGCCAGCCAGCCCTTGCGGCGAAGTCAAATTTAGCGCGCAAAAGCTCCTCGCTCTCGCCGAGCTCGCGCCGTTCGGAGTGTCCGATCAGCACGCTTTTTACGCCAAATTCATCTAGCATCGCCTTGCCGATCTCGCCGGTGTGAGCGCCGCTTTCGCATGGGTAGAAATTTTGCGCGCCGAGTTTAAATTTATGAGCGGCAAGATCAAACGCGCTAAACGGAGGAAACACCGTCACGTCGTCGTTTGCGCTTACATTTGCGTCTAAAATTTCGGCGTACTCTTTAAAGCTAGCTCTCGTGTGATTGCACTTTAAATTTGCTAAAAACCTCACTCCGCAACCTTTCTAAGCGGTTTTATGCCGGGTAGCTCCTTGCCCTCGATGAGCTCCAAGCTAGCGCCGCCTCCAGTCGAGATAAAGGTCATCTCATCGGCATCTCCCGCTCGCTCGACGACGTCTGCAGTATCGCCGCCGCCAACGACCGTAGTCGCGTGAGTGTCGATGATGGCGTGGCTCATTTTGATGCTGCCTTTGCTAAATTTATCCATCTCAAAAACGCCCATCGGACCGTTCCACCAGATGGTTTGCGCGTCGGCGATGACCTCTTTAAAGAGCCTAATCGACGCTGGCCCGATATCTAGCCCCATCCAGCCGCTAGGTATTTCTTGCGCAGGGACAAACTTCACGGCGCTTTCGGCCGAAAACGTCTGAGCCGCGACAACGTCCACCGGCAGGTAAATTTTAACGCCAAGCTCCCTGCCCTTGCGCAAAATTTCGCGCGCATCGTCGATGAGATCTTCTTCAAGCAGCGAGTTTCCGATATTTTCGCCGAGCGATTTTAGAAACGTGAACGCCATGCCGCCGCCAATTATCAGCTTATCCACGCGCGGAAGCAGGTTGTGTAGGGCCTGCAGCTTGCCGCTTACCTTGCTGCCGCCCACGACCGCCACAAACGGGCGCGCAGGGTGTTTGATGAGATTTTGGGCGAAATTTATCTCTTTTTGTAGCAAAAATCCCGCCGCTTTGTGCTTCTCGTCGTAAAATTTAGTGATCGCCTCGACCGAGCTGTGAGCTCTGTGACAGACGCCAAACGCGTCGTTTATGTAAAATTCGCCGTATTTAGCGAGCTCACTGGCTAACGCCTCGTCGTTTTTAGTCTCGCCTTTTTCAAAGCGCAAATTTTCAAGAAGTAAAATTTCGCCAGGCTTCAATGTAGCGGCTTTAGCTTTGGCGTCCGCGCCGATGACGTCCTCGGCAAATATCACGTCTCTATCAAGCAGCCTTGAAAGCCTCTTTGCCACGCCTCGCAGCGAAAATTTCTCCTCAAAGCCGTTTTTAGGGCGTCCTAGGTGGCTGGCCAAAACCACGCTGCAACCGTTATCTAAGCAGTAGCGGATAGTAGGGATCGCAGAGCGTATGCGGCGGTCGTCGGTGATGTTTAAAAACTCGTCCATCGGCACGTTAAAATCGCACCTGACGAACACCTTCGCACCGCTAAGCTCAAGATCGTTGATCGATAAAATTTCACTCATTTTTAGCCCTTTAAATTTATTTCGTAGCTACGATCTTAGCTAGGTCCACAAGTCTTGTCGAGTAGCCCCACTCGTTGTCGTACCATGCAAAGACCTTCACCATATCACCCGCAATAACCTGCGTAGTGTCGCTAGCTACGATGCTGCTGTATGCGCTCGTGCAAAAGTCGCTGCTAACTCTATAATCGTCATCGACGAATAAAATTCCCTTTAAATTCGACTCCGCAGCCGCTCTAAACGCCTCGTTTATCTCCTCTTTGCTAGCAGGTCTTTTTAAAACCGCCGTTAGATCGACCATCGAGACGTTTGCGACCGGTATGCGCACGCTTTGGCCGTGCATCTTGCCGTTTAGTTCGGGAAGTACTTTTGCGATGGCTTTGGCAGCTCCGGTGGTAGTAGGCCCGATATTTAGAGCCGCAGCGCGCGAGCGGCGGAAGTCTTTGGCCTTCACGTCAACCAAGCTTTGGCCGTTTGTGTAGGCGTGGATCGTGGTCATAAGCCCTTTTACGATGCCAAATTTATCGTTTAGCACCTTTGCGACGGGCGCTAGGCCGTTTGTGGTGCAGCTTGCGTTTGAGACGATCGCTTCGCCTGCGTATTTATCGTCGTTTACGCCCACTACAAAGGTCGCCGTGTCGTCTTTTGCCGGAGCGCTCATGACGACTTTTTTGATGCCGCGAGCTAGATAGGGCTCGCATTTTTCAGTGGTTAAAAACTTGCCCGTACACTCCAAAACCACGTCTGCGCCGTAGTCAGCGTAGCTAAGCTCGTTTAGATCCCTTGTTGAAAAAACTCTTATTTTTTTGCCGTTTACTTCTATAAATTCGTCGCTTATCACCTTAACGTCTTGCTTAAATTCGCCGTGCACGCTGTCGTATTTGAGCAGGTAGCGCGTCATGTCGCGCGTCGCCGTGTCGTTGATAGCGACAAGCTCAACATCGTCTCGCTCTAAAATAATACGAGCGGCACACCTGCCGATACGTCCAAAACCGTTGATCGCGATTTTTACCATGTTTAGCTCCTTGTGCTGGATTTTCCGGTCGCTTTAGGGCGCCCAGAAAGGTTATTTTCATACTTTTTAGCTTTTGCGCGTTAAATTTACTGACCTCAACCGATGCCGAGCGCGTAAATTTAAGCCGCTCTAAAGCCCGCCTTTTGCAAATTTAGCCCTGCACGGACGCCAAAAGCAAGCCCGTCAAAGCCCAAAAATCCCCAAATTTTACAAAATCTCCATTTAATTTGCGCTTTATCGGCGAATTTTTTGATTTTCAACCAATTTTCACTTCAAATTCGCTAAACTGCACCGAAATTTTAAAGGCAAATTTATGAAAATCGCGCTTTTCGGCGGTAGTTTCGACCCGCCTCATCTCGGGCACGACGCCGCCGTTAAGGCCGCGCTAGAGCAGCTAGACGCGGATAAGCTCATCATCATGCCGACTTTTATTAGCCCGTTTAAGGGCGAGTTTTCGGCCCCGCCGCTGCTTCGGCTAAAGTGGGCGAACGAGGCTTGGGGCGCGCTAGATAGAGTGTGCGTGAGCGACTACGAGATCGCGCAAAATCGCCCCGTACCGACGATAGAGAGCGTGCGGCATATGCGGCAAATTTACGCCGTGAGCCGGCTTTATCTCATCATCGGCGCCGATCATCTAGCAAGCCTAGAAAAATGGCACGAGATAGACGAGCTCTTTAAACTCGCGACCTTCGTCGTAGCCAGCCGCGGCGACGTAGCCGTGCCTGAAAATTTTAAAATTTTAAACATAAACGAGCCCGTTTCGTCCTCGCAAATCAGGCAAAATTTGGACAAAAGCCTGATGATACCGCGCATAGCCGACGATGCGGCGAAATTTTACCAAGGAAAAACATGCAAGAAAGAATCGAACGAATCATCAAAATCCTAGACGCCAAAAAGGCCGAAGCCATCGAGGCTATCGACATGAGCGGGCGCGAATACATCGCAAAATGCGTCATCATCGCCACCACGATGGGCGAACGCCACGCCTACTCGCTAACCGACGACCTAAAAGAGGGGTTAAAGGACGAGGGCGAGCAGTTTTTAGGTATCGAAAGCTCCGGCGACTGGGTCGTGATCGATCTAGGCGACATACTCATCCACCTCATGAGCGCGCAGTACCGCGCCAAATACAACATCGAAGAGTTTTTAAGCAGGCTAAAAGAGGTAAAAGCATAAGCCAAATTTGCTTGCCGCACGGATAGGGTCAAATTTGACTAAAGCCGCCTCTGCTATAAACGATAAATTTTACTTGATCTCGCAAGCGGCACGTTTGATTATTTGAGCCAAAAGCCGACGCGCAGACTTTTACCCTTATTTAATTTAACCGGTTTTAGAAAGCTATTTTTTGGATGCGATTTCGCTGGGCGGCTCCTGGCTAGCAGCGAGCGCGAAGCCCGCAAATTTAACTGGCGTAGCAAAAATGAAACTAAAAACCTACGCTAAATTTCTCCTGACCGTAAAATCTCCCGCGGCAAAAATCCAAAAGCTAAATAAAATTAAAAATTATCTTGCAAAATTTGACTTTTAAGAGGGCGAGCAAAAAGGAAAGTTTGCGGTCAAATTTGGCTCCCCAAGTCGGTAAAAAGGTGGGAGGCGCAACCTTAAATTTAGCCCAAGAATTTGGCAAAAAGCGGATGGCAGCGGGGATGTAAAGTACTAATTAGACGCGTTTTACCGCGCTTTGGTTTTACAAAAACGGGCAAAAAGGAGCTAAATTTGAACTTTTTAATACGCAAAAGCAACCGATTTTAGCGTGCTACGGTCAAGGCAGTTTTAGCGCCGAAATTTAAAAGCCGACTGCCATGAGTTTTTCCTGCTTTTTTAACGATTATTTTATAAATTAAAAGGCCACCTTAAATCTATTTTTTATATAATCAACCAAAGTCAATATAAAGGATGCTTATGTTTAGAAAAACTTTTGTTTTATTGGTTGCGCTCTTTACGGCGCATTTGTTTGCGGGCGACGCATACATGCACACGAGCGAGTCAGCCCAAAAAGGCGTAGCGCAGGCTCAAATCGCGCTTCCAAAAAACGTCACGGGCGGCGATATTTACGTCGGACTTTTTAAAGACGCCCCAAAGACGCAAGCCAAAGCGCCGGTCGTAGTTTTCCTGCACGGCTCATCGGGTATCAACAACAAAATAGGCCTTGACAAATGGCAAGAGTGGCTCGCAAAAGAGGGCATAGCAAGCTTTATATTTGATAGCATGGCCCTAGAAAACAGGATAACGTACAAATCTCCGGCAGATAAGGAGATTTATGAAAAGGTCCATTCGCTGCGCTCTAGCGAAATCAAAATCGCCTTGGAAGCGCTAAAAAACACTGAATGGGCGGATACGAGCAAGCTGTTTTTAGCCGGTACCAGCGAAGGCGCAGTGGCTGTAGCCAGATACGATGGCAAGTACTTTTTGGGCAAGATTATAAACTCTTGGTCGTGCGAGGAGAACTACTTCGTAAAAGAGCATAGAACGGCGCTTAACGATACGCCGGTTTTAAATTTAATAAGCGATCAGGATAAATATTTCTCTCAAAAAAATAGCTATCTAGGCAACGAAAACGCCGCCGGAAACTGCGCCGCAGCCTACGGCGACAAGAAAAACGCGATAGTTTTACTCTTGCCTAATGCTCCGCACACGCTCATAAATTTGCCGGCCGCGCGCTTTGCGACCGTTTCTTTTATCAAAAGCATACTTGAGGGCACGTTTGACGCCGATACGACCGGCGAGTAACGACCGATAAATTTGCGGCGATGAGATTCATAAATTTTGTCGCCGTGCTGCTTTTTGGCGCTACATCTTTGTTTTAGAGGATCGTTTTGTGCCTTTATGTTTGATTTCGCCGCCTGTATTTTTGGCATTTGCGTAGTTTTTGCTCGCGCGCTTTTTACCGACTCGTAAATTTGAGCCGAATTTCAGCGGTCTCGCGACAAAAATACTTCGTTTTATTTTTTTGTATTCAAAATTTGGGTCAAATTTGACAAATCTTAGCTCCGCATTTTACTTGTCAAGACCGGTATTTTAAAAACGATAAAATTTGAGCTGTCATATCGCGTGCCGCGAAATTTACCACCGATAAATTTTATCCTCGTAAGCAATCAGTCTAAACTCCTCTTTATGGTTGCCGTTGCCGATCGTATGGCTGTCTTGGCCCGCACCTAGGCGTAGCTTATGCAGCCTGCCGCCGTATGTGCCCACAAATAGCACGCCTCCATCCTCGCTTAACGCCATAGACTTTATCGTACCGCCCAGATAGTGGCGCCAAATTTTACGCCCGTCCTTGCCGACTGCTCTGATGTAGCCGTATGCGTCGCCCAGGATGTAAAAGTCCTGCGTCGCTACGCCCGCGTATACGCGCATCTCATCGTCTACTAGTGTAAAATCCATATCGCGATATATCTGCGCTCCGCGCTTTAGCGCCGCCCTATCCACGCCGATCGTAACGCCGTTATAAAAGTGGCAGGAGTTTGTGATGAGCTGCGTATCGTCCGCGCTAAAGAGGCAAAAGTGCGGATAGGAGCTTTGCGCGCCTATGCTGCCCAGTCGCTCGCCTTCGCTATCCATAAGGATGTGGTCGTCGCACTGCTCGCCGGCGACGATGAGCTCATTGTCGCTTGAGAGGGTCGCATTGGCCATATCGATGTAGAGTGCAGCACTGCCATCATCGTCCTTGCAAAGCTGTCCGTCCTCGTAGATCGGATGAATGAGCTTCGCGCCGCTTTGCGAGATCAAAAAAATTCCGTCGTGGCAGCTTAAAAGCACCTTGCTGCCGTCGTTAAAAGGTAAAATTTCAGCTTCATTGTATGTTAGCTCCACGTCGTGGCTAAATTTTGCGATAAACTCGCCACCGCCCCTGCCGTCGTAGCCTTTTATAAGCTCGACCTCGCCTCTCCTAAGCAGGGCGTAAATTTCGTTTCGCTTGGATTTGCCCGCCGTAATGACGCCCTCTGCGATAACGCTAACGCGCTCGCCTTCAAGCAGATACAGCATTTTGTGCCAGCCTTCAGGCTCGCTCTGCGAGACGACAAAAAGGGCGTTCTCGCCCCGCAAAGAACAAATTTGATCGACGACCCCTAGTTTGTCTTCTATTTTATCCTTCTCATCTGCACCGTCCGCTTCGTCCTCGCGCTCCTCAAAGATAACG
>CAUPYN010000045.1:0-11095 GCA_963515575.1 uncultured Campylobacter sp. | reverse complement strand
CAACGCGTAATTCAAATTTAAAGGAGCAAAATCGCTCCTTTATAACCTGCGGGACCAAATTTAACGTCCCGCAAGTCTCTTTAAATCCATCCTTCTATAAGCCGCTTAATTTCGTTTATCTTTAAACCGCGTACGGTTTTGCCGAGTTGCTAGGCTAAAGACTTTAGCAAAGCTTTGGCACCGTAAAGTCTCGCCCCGTCCTTTTATGGCGGCTACCAAAATACCGCGGCTGCTAAATTTAAGCTTCGCTGCTAAATTTAAACTACGCAAATTTGGCATGTAAATTTCAAAAAATGAAGTAAATAAGAAGTTCTTTAAAAGGCAGGGCTTCGTAAATTTAGCAAACTCAAATTCGGCTAAAAATTATCGTTTTTTTCGTTTAAAAGCTTGTCCACGACGTAAAGAGCGACCTTTTTGGCGCCGTTTAGGCTGATATGCACGCCGTCGTCGTTACGCAGCGGCTTGTTATCGGCGTCTTGCTTTAGATATTTGCCGTTATCGCAGATCGCGCCGCCGATGTCGATGTAGCGCGCGCCTCGTTTTTGCGCCGCGTCCTTGTAGATGAGATTTAGCGTTTTCATCTTTTTGTCGAATTTCTCGCTCCTCATGCACGGCATTCCCAGCCATGCGACCTGAGCGCCGTATTTGTCCGCTATCTCGTATATCTGCGCTATCCTGCCCTCGTAAGCCTGCCTCCACGCGTCCGTACCAAACTCCAGAGCACGTCCCTCAAAGGCGTAGTTATAAGCGTCGTTTGCGCCAAAAAGCGCCAAAATCAGTAAATTTTGCGGACGATTTTTTAGATTTTCTAGCGCGTTTTTTAGCTCTTCGCTCCAGTCGTAAAATTTTTTATTAGTTAGTCCGGTGCTTGCTTTAGCTAGATTTTTTATCGTGATTTTGCTTGTTTTTAGTGCGTTTTCAAAGCCCCAGCCAAAGCCTTGCATTATGGAGTCGCCTATCAATACGACGCCTAAATTTTCATTTAGTTCGATGTCAAAAGCCCTGGATTTTGGATGTTGCGCTTTATCTTCTTGCGCGGTTTTTTGCGCTAAACTCGGTAAATTTATGTCCCGCGAGCCGTTTTCGTCTAAATTTAAATCGGGTACGACGGGGGAAATTTGAACGTCTTTCGTCGTTAAATTCGCTTCATCTTGCGCGCTAGAGTTTGCGGCTAAATTTTGTTGGCTTTTGGCGTTTAAATTTACGGTTTGATTTTGCGTTGCCACGCCTGCGACCTGTCTAGCGTCCTTTAAATCCGGCTTGCTAAATTTAGCCCAAAAAACCCGCATAAATTTATCAGAAGCCGATTTTGCTCTTTGTAAGCCGTCCTCTGCGATGTTTATAAATTTATCGCTTAGAGCCATCGCGCGTTCGTCCGTGATGAAAAAATCCTTTTGATATTTAGCTTCGTAGTAGTTTGACAGCGGTCGCAAAAATAGCGCAATCAGCGTAAAAAACGCGAGAAATACCCCAAAAAACGCTCTCATCAAAATCCTTGATATATAAAATTAGGCATACCGGGCGGCATCAAAAAGTAAATAATTATCCCAAAAATCGCCAAAAAAACGGCTGAAAAAAGGACGTTTATATTTTCAAAAAACTTAACCAAAACCGGATAAACGTCAAGCGCGGAGTATAAAAATACAAAGGCAAAAACGCCAGCAAATAGTGCGCAAATGGCAAGAAGCTCGCCGCCTGAGTTTCTAAAAATAGCTCCGATGTAGCGTACCGCTCCCTCAAAATCCATCGTGAAAAACACCCAAACCATGCTCACGAAAATAAACGTAAGATATCGTCCAAGTATGACCGAATTTAGCCATTTGCGCTCGTCGGTTAAGTTTAAAAACACGACGCCAAGGCCGTGGATGAGCCCCCAGAGCAAAAAGCTAAGCCCCGCGCCGTGCCAGACGCCAGAGATCGCAAAAACTAGCATAACGTTTAGCTGCGTTTGCGCCTGCGTGCCGCGACTGCCTCCAAGCGGAAAATAGACGCACTCTTTGAAAAAATTCATAAGGCTTATATGCCAATTTTGCCAGAAAATTTTTAAATTTCGCGCCGTAAAAGGGCGGTTGAAGTTTTGCGGTAAAACAAAACCGCACATGAGCCCTAGCGCCGTCACGAAGTCCACGTAGCCGCTAAAATCTGCGTAAAGCAGCACGCTGTAGCCAAAAAGCGCGCCTAAAAGTTGCGAGGCGGGCAGGGTGGGTGCGGCAAAAACGGGATTAACTATCTCGAAAAGATGGTTTGCGACGATGAGTTTTTTAAAAAGCGCGGAACACAAAAGCGCGAATATAATGGGGCTAGCGCGAAAAATCTTTGGGGAGTTTAGCGCCTCGAAAAAGGGCTTTGGCCGCAAAATCGGACCCGAAATAATCGCGGCAAAAAAGCTAAGAAAAATGAGCGTATCAAGGTAGTCCGGCGCCTCTATCTCGCCGTCTCGCACGGCCTTTAGCAGCAAAATGCTCATAAATGAATAAAACGAAATGCCAAGCGGCAACGCGATGTTTTCTAGGTGCAGGCGAGTAAATTTGATCGCGAAATAGTCGCCGTATTTAAAAAACGCAAGCGCGCAAAGCACGAAAATAACGCCCGCGGCAAAAGGAATAGCAGAGTCTTTGCTCTGAGCCGCCCTTGCAAAAAGAAAAATCGCTGTGCTAAAGATAAAATTTATGATTAAAAACTTAAGCCCGAATGAGGCTAAAAATAGGTAAGAAAAGGCGAGTAAAACGACTTTTTGCAGGTACGGGCGCGCGTTTAAAAAATAATAAATCGGCCAAAAAATAAAAAAGCACAAGCCAAATTCTATGGAAAAAAGATTCATATCCCGCCTAAATTTTTGCGTAATTATATAAAAAAATCATTTTGGGTTAGGTTAAATTTGCGTTTGACGGGAATTTAAAATTTGACTTGCGCCTTTACTTGTGCGCGTTTTAAATTCGCCGTCAAATTTGAGTTCAAAATGGCTCAAATTCGCGTCCAAATTTGAGCCGTAAAACGCTCGCCGCCTTGTGTAAATTTGACGGAAATTTAAAGCTGCTCTATCGCCGCTAGCACGTTTGCCGCGTCGTTTGCGGGCTCGGCCACGTCGTTAAACCTTTTTACGACTTCGCCGTTTTTGATGATCAGGGTTTGGCGGCGGTAAAATTTCTTGCCGTCGTTTGTGGTAAAAGTTTGTAAATTTAATGCGGATTCTAGCTCGAAGTTTTCGTCGCTCAAAAAGATAAAACTTGCGCCTACGCTTTGTTTAAATTCGTTCATCTTTTCTACGCTTTGAGAGCCCACGGCGATTAGCGTAAAGCCTGCGGATTCTAGCTTTGTAAGGTTTTCCTGGTAGGCTTTGCACTGAAGCGTGCAGCCCGTTAGCCCTTTTAAATCCTTTAAATTTTCCGGTAAAAACTTCCCGCTCTCGCCCATTTTGGGATAGGTAAAAACGATGCAGTTTTTGCCGTCCGTTAGCTCGCTAAATTTGACCGGATTTGCGTTTATGTCTTTCATTGCGTCCTCTTTGAGTGTGAATTGTTAAAAAAATAGACTAAAAATAGCACCGCAAAGCTTATAAACAGCATAATCGCCGAATAAACGTGCGCCTTTGTATAATCCATAAGCTCGACGGCCTCGTAGATAGCGATGCTGGCGACTTTGGTCTTGTCCCCCACGCTGCCGCCTATCATCAGCACGACGCCAAACTCGCCCAAAGTATGCGCAAAACTCACTATGAGCGCGGTTAGAAGCGATGGTTTGATATTTGGCAGAGCTACTCTAAAAAGCGTCTCCCATTTGCCTTTGCCTAGCGAATAGCTCGCCTCAAAAAGGCTCTTTGGCAGACTCGCAAAGCCAGCCTGAAGCGGCTGAAACATAAAAGGCAGCGAGTAAATGCAGCTAGCGATGATAAGGCCTGAGAAGTTAAAAACCAAGCGGATATCAAAGGTTTCTTCAAAAAATTTGCCCAAAAAGTTGTAAGGCGAGAGAAAAACCAGCATGTAAAAACCGAGCACCGAAGGCGGCAGCACGAGAGGTAGCGAGATCACGGCCTCGAGTACGGGTTTAAATTTAAAACTCGCGCGGCTAAGCCAAAACGCAACCGGCAACACGAGAAAAAACAAGATCGCAGTTGAAATAAAAGCAAGCTTTAGCGATAGGTAAAACGGCGTAAAATCTATATTCATTTAGGTTCGCTTTGCGTGTAAATCTCGGCGTTTCGCTTGTTAAATTTGCCCGATTTTGCGCCGTAAAATTCGTCGTTTTCGCTACCGTTTTTTTGTAAATTTAGCCCAAATGCCTTGGCGCTTATCACCGCTTCGTCGCCAGCTTTTAAATTTGCAACTTCCGCGGCGCTTAGCGCTACTTCGCAAAGCTGCTGACCTACGGAGACGACGGCTACGTAGATGGCGTCGCGCTTTGAGATCTCTAAAATTTTTGCCGGCAGGCTAAATTTCTGCGAGCCTTTGTGCCTCAAAAATATCTCGCCCGGGCCGCCTTCTTGAGCTATTTTGCCTCCCTCAAGCACGAATACTTTGGACGCGAGTTTGTAGATCTCGGCGACGTCGTGACTAACTAAAATCGTCGTCATATCAAACTCGGCGTGCACCTTAGCAAGGTAGTCTTGCAGCTTTTCGCGCATAGCGTTATCAAGCGCGGAGAGCGGCTCGTCGAGGAGTAAAATTTCGGGCTTTCGCATGAGAGCGCGGGCTAGGGCGGCGCGCTGCTTTTGACCGCCTGAAAGCTGCGAGATGGCGGCGTTTTCTAGCGAGCTCATCTCGACAAGATTCAGCAGCTTGCGCGCTAAATTTAGGTCGTTGTTCGCAAAAAGCAGATTTTTCATCACGTTCATATTCGGAAAAAGCGCGTAGTCTTGAAATAAAAACCCGATATTTCGGCTTTGCGGCGGAGCGAAGTTTTTACCGTCAAAAAGCGTTTTTCCGCCTGCTTTTATCGTTCCGCTATCGGGAGTTTCAAAGCCCGCGATCAGTCGCAAAAGCGTAGTTTTGCCGCTGCCGCTTTTGCCGTACAAGGCGACGAATTCGCCCTTTTTTACGTTCAAATTTACGTCTAGATCAAATTTCCCGTTTGCGCCGTTTAGGCTTTTTATGCAGTTTAGTTCTATCATGCGATGTAGAGCGAGGTTGCCTTGACGTAGGCGTAAATTTGATCGCCCGGCGCTAAATTTAGCCGCTTTAGCGATGCTGCTGAGATGATGCTTTCAAACTCAAATTTATCCGCGTTTAGGTGTAGCGAGCTTGTGATCTCGCCTTTTTGGATGTCTGAAATTCGCACTTTTATCTCGTTTGAGACCGAGCAGTTTAAAAGCGGGGAAGTAGCGACGAATACGTCCGAGCTTTTAAAGCCTAGCAAAACTTCGTCGCCAATTTTTAAATTTTGCAGATTTTCCAAAGAGAGCATTTTTAGGCTTAAATTTTCGGCGCTAAACTCAAAAACGCTAACGCCGCCCGTTTGCTCTATCGCCGAAATTTTAGCCTTTATCACGGGACGACGTATCCGAATTTTCTAAAGATTTCCTTCGCGCGGTCGCTTCTGATGAAGTCGTAGAAAGCTTTTGCTTCAGGATTGTTTTCGCCGTGTTTTAGGATAACCATGCCTTGGTCGATCGGGGTGTAAAGCGCGGGATCAATGAGGATGAAGTTTTTACCCTCTTTGTATTCGGCCATTTTTTTATCGTACATCGCAGAAGCCGCGATAAATCCTACATCGGCAGCGCTTAGAGCTTGGCTTAGAGCTTCGCCGATAGATTTTGCTAGGATGACGTTTTTCTCGACTTTATCGTAGATGCCCGCTTTTTTTAGAGCTTCGACGCTAGCTTTGCCGTACGGAGCGGTCTCAGGATTTGCGATCGCGATGGCTTTTAGGCCTTCTACCGCGTTTATGCCCTTAGCTAGATCGATATCTCTGATCGTAAATAGCGCAAGCGCGCCCTGGGCGTATACTACGGGCTCCGTTACGGCAAATTTGGCGTCGTATAGGTCCTGTACGAATTTCATATTTGCAGCCATGAAAACGTCGGCAGGAGCGCCGTTTTTGACTTGGGTAGATAGCGCGCCGCTAGCGCCTAAATTTACGGTTACTTTGGTATCCGGATTTGTTTTAGCAAACTCCGCTTTTAGCTCGTCAAACGCGTAAGTGACGTTTGCTGCGGCAAATACGTTGATCTCGCCCGCGTTTAGATGAAAAGCCGCGAGAGCCGTGACGACTAACGAAAAAAATGTTTTTTTCATTTTTATACTCCTACTATGATTTGACTTGCTTTGATTATAGCGGTGAGCTCGTCGCCCACGCCGATGCGCATTTGCATCGCGCTTTCTTTGGTGATGATAGAGGTTATCGTCTGATGATTGCTGATTTCTAGCACGATTTCAGCATTTACAGAGCCGATTTTAGCCTCGATAACGCGTCCTTTTAGTAAATTTGCCGCACTTAGCTTTAGATTTTCCTCTTTTGCGAGCATTACGCTTGGAGCTTTAAAGATAAATACGACTTTTTTGCCGACCTTTAAATTTAGATTTTTTTCAGACTCGACCGTTACGCTAGCGCGCAAAATTTCGCCGTTTGAGAGTTTGGCGCTGATTTGCGAATTTACCGCGCCCGTTTTTACCTCCGTGATCTCGCAGCTTAGTTGGTTTCTAGCGCTTAGACTCATACTCATGCGCTGTAAATTTAAAATTTCGTTCGTATCGATGTTTATATTTGAACAAACTTTTTCTAAAAATATCTTTTGGCTCTCTAGCATCGCGTCGTATAGCGCGATCATCTTTTTGCCGTACGGTGTGAGCTCCGAGCCGCTGTTTTTCTTGTTGCCTTCGGCTCTTGCGATTAGCGGTTCGTCCGAGCGGTTGTTTAGCGCGTCCAGGCTGTCCCATGCGTTTTTGTACGAGATGCCGACGTACTCGGCCGCTTTTGTTATGCTTTTAGTGTGTTCGACGGCCTTTAAAAGCTCTATATGTTTAGCCAGCACCGATACGCCGCTATCTAAAAATAGCTCTAAACTAACGTCTGCTTTCATGAAAATCCCCCAAATTTTATAAATATAAAAAAATAATTTGCTAGGAAGTATATTTAAATATATATGAAAAATAACTTAAATAAACTTCGTAATACCGGGCGTTTTGAAATTTATAAATTTAAAAGCTACATTGAGATAAAATCCTAAGTTACTGCCTTTGCAGACTTGAAATTCGGAGATTCGATGAGGAAATTTTTACTCTCTTTTTTGCTCGTTTTTAGTTGCGCTTTTGCCGAACAAACGCAAGAAAAGGGCGAATTTGACGACGAATTTACGCAGCCTAGCGAGATTTTCGATCCGCTTAGCGGTTATAATAGAATGATGACCGGTTTTAACGATTTTATGTATGTAAACGCCATCCATCCCGCGGTAAAAGGATACAACTACGTGGTGCCTGAGGCGGCAAGAACCGCCGCAGGAAATTTTTTTGATAACCTTTTATATCCAGTCCGATTCGTAAATAACGTCTTGCAGCTTAAATTTAGCGAGGCTGGCGAGGAGACGCTGAGATTTTTAGCAAATACGATCATCGGCTTTGGCGGGCTAACCGACGGCGCGAAATACTACAATCTGCAGCGCCACGACGAGGATTTTGGCCAGACGCTAGGCTACTGGGGGGTAGGCAGCTGATTTCACGTGGTTTTGCCGTTTCTGGGGCCTTCAAATTTACGCGATATGGCAGGCATGGTCGGGGATTATTACCTAGATCCCGTCAGCTACGTAAAACCGATGTTAGATTCGTTTGCGATAAAGTCTTTTCGACAAGGCAATCTTTTATCTTTGCACCCAGACGCTTACGACGAGCTTAAAAAAGACGCGATCGATCTGTATCCGTTTCTACGCGACGCATACGAACAGCGCCGCAACCACCTAATACAGGAATAAAATGAAGTTTTTAAAAATTGTCCTGCTTGCGCTTTTTAGCGCGGTTAGCCTCTTTGCGATCAGTGAGGATCAGATAAAACCTACGATGCAAAAAACGACGCAAGACGCCATCGAGGTGCTAAAAAACGCAAATTTGAGCAAAGACGAGAAAATAAGCAAAATTTTCGCCGTTTTTGATCCGTATTTCGACTACGAACAGATGTCTAAAATCGCTTTAAGCAAGCGCTACAACAACCTAAATGCCGAGCAAAAGGCTAAATTTAACAAAGCTTTTGAAGAGAGATTAAAGTCAAGCTACGTCGATAAGCTCTTAAGCTACAAAAACCAAACTATAAATTTTAAAGATGCGACCAAACCAAACGAAAATCGCTACTTTCTAAACGCAGATTTGGTCGGTGAGGACGGCAAAAACTACGGATTTACGTATAAATTTTACAATGCCAAAGAGCGCGGCTGGCTCATCTACGACGTCGAAATTTTAGGCGTTAGCATCATCCAAACCTACCGCAGCCAGTTTGATAGCCTGATGGAAAACGAGAGCTTTGAAAATTTGCTTAGCAAGCTAAACTCCGTCCAAGCTCCGCAATAAGGCACTGATGAAGCGGGTTTTTAAATTTATCGTCAACTTTCCAAAGAGCGTTATCGCGGGCGTGCTAACCGCGACGCTAGTTTTTGGATATTTTAGCGGCAAGCTCGAGGTGGACGCGTCTACCGAGACGCTGCTGCTTGAAAACGATAAAGATCTAGCCGTCTTTAGAGACGTTTCTAAACGCTACGTTAGCCCAAACTACCTAGTTATAGCCTATACGCCAAAAGATGATTTGCTCGCACCTTCTACGCTTGAAAAGATAGAAAATTTAAGCCGCGAACTAGAAAAAAACGAGCTCGTCTCAAGCGTCATTTCTATATTAAACATCCCGCTGCTTCAAAGCGGAACTAACGATCTTAGCGAGCTAGTTAAGCATGTACCAAGCCTCGCCGATACCGATATAAACAAAACCTTGGTGCGCCGCGAGTTTGCGGATAGTCCGCTATACACGAACAACCTCGTTAGCCGCGACCTAAAAACTACGGCGATCGTGCTAAATTTAAAGACCGATGAGAAATATCAAAGCATACTAAACGAGCGAAACGCTCTGCTAAACGCCAAACTCGACGGCAACATCACCAGCGAGCAAAAACAGCGTCTAAATGTGGTAAATGCGCAGTTTAAAGCCCACCGCGACGAAGCGCGTATAAAAGAGCACGCCGCAATCGAGCAGATACGCGAGACGATAGCGAAATTTGGCGGCGACGAGAGCTTGTTTTTAGGCGGTGCGAACATGATCGCAGATGATATGGTGAGCTTCGTGCGCTCTGATCTTGCGACATACGGTATCAGCGTCACGCTGCTTTTGGTTTTTTGTCTTTGGCTCTTTTTTAGACAGATTCGCCACATCGTTATGCCGATTTTTATCTGCGTTATTAGCGTTATTTGGGCGAGCGGGTTGTTTGGGTTTTTCGGCTGGGAGATTACGGTGATTAGCTCAAACTACATCGCCCTTCAGCTCATCATCACGATCTCGGTCGTCATTCACTTGATCGTGAGCTACCGCGAGTTTTGCATCACAAAGCCGCATCTTAGCAACAGCCAGCTCGTCTATCTAACGCTGCGCGATAAGGCCAGTCCGTCATTTTTTGCGATATTTACGACCGTTATCGGCTTTTTGTCGCTTGCGCTTTCTGATATCAAACCTATCATAATGCTTGGCATCATGATGAGCGCGTCGATCTCTATCTCGCTGGTGCTTGCGTTTTTGCTATTTGGCTCCGCGATGGCGCTGATGCCAAAGCTGGCTCCCGTTAGGACGTTTGAGGATAAATTTAGCTTTACCAAGCACTGCGCCGCATTTGCGCTAAATCATAGCCGCGCGGTTTACGCCATTAGCCTTTCGGTGCTTATTTTCGGGCTTTATGGCATCTCAAAGCTAAAGGTCGAAAACAGCTTTATAAGCTATTTTAAAGATACGACCGAAATCCACAAGGGTATGCAGGTGATCGATACGAAGCTAGGCGGCACCGTGCCGGTTGATATATTGATCAAATTTAACAAGCCTAAATTTGACGAAAAGGCGGCCAAAAACGAGCCCAAAGACGAATTTGACGACGAATTTGCCGCTAGCGCGAACGAGGATAAGTATTGGTTTAATCAGCATAAAATCGACGTCGCTAAAAAGGTGCACAACTATCTAGAAAATAAGCGCTTTATCGGGCACGCGAGCAGCCTAAACACGGTCGTAAAGATCGTCGAGCGTATCACGCAAAAGCCAGCCGACGGCCTCATGCTCTCGATCCTATACGAACAGATCCCGCAAAAGTACAAAGACATCATCCTAAGCCCATACGTAAGCATAAAAGATAACGAGCTACGCTTTACCGCACGCACCCTAGACAGCGACGACGCGCTACGCAGGGACGAGTTTTTACGCGAGCTAAAAACCGATATCGCAAATTTGATCGCAAACGACAACGCAAGCGTGCAAGTTAGCGGTGCGATGGTGCTTTATAACAACCTCCTTCAAAGCCTCATCGCCTCGCAGGTGGATTCTTTTGGTTTCGTGATCTTGTCGCTTTTTATCGTTTTTTGCATTATTTTTAAAAGCATAAAGCTAGCCGCTATCGCTATCGCGTCAAATTTGATCCCGCTTTGCGCGGTGTTTGGCGTCATGGGCGTGATGGGCATTCCGCTTGATATCATGAGCATTACGATAGCGGCTATCAGCATAGGCATAGGCGTGGACGACATCATCCACTACATCCATCGCCTAAAAATCGAGCTTCGCAGCAAAAACGTCGCCGAGTCGATCAAGGCCTCGCACGCTAGCATCGGCTACGCGATGTACTACACATCTTTTGCGATCATCCTTGGCTTTAGCATCATGGTAACGAGCAACTTTATCCCGACGATATATTTCGGACTTTTGACCGATCTTGTTATGATAATGATGTTGCTGGGGGCGCTAGTATTGCTGCCGACTCTGATCAAAACCTTTTACCGCGTTAAAAATTCCCCATAAACGACGGATTTCAAAAGTAGTTTTTGATTAAGGCGCTCGGTCACATACTACATGTATGCTCCCGTCACGCCTAATCAAAAACTATTTAAACTACGCCTATTCCGTCTGGAATATTTGCTTCACGTCCTGCTAAATTTGC
>CAUPYN010000044.1:0-11363 GCA_963515575.1 uncultured Campylobacter sp. | reverse complement strand
ACTAACAGAGTCAAATTTACTAACGAAATTTACGTTAGTTTATCTTTTTAGCTTTTTATTAAAACCGAAATAGAGCAGGGTTGCCAAGCAAACAGACAAGCGCGCAATGCCATATAGTAGAAATAAAAACGCTTTTTATGCGAGCATATCGTGCCTAATCGCAGCTAAATTTTGCGGCATCGTTTTGTGCTTGACGCTATCGCCGGCAGATGTTGCATATCTAAAATTTACCGTTTTTATGCCGCAAGATTTTATAAAAATAGCAAACGGAAAATAAAACACTGATAATAAAAACAGCCTGACAAATCGGCTCAAAATCTATCCATGCTTTACGAGTTTATAAAATTCATCTTTCGCATTAAATTTGGATTTTATTTTGTATTCTACGCCGTCAAATTTAAAACTAATTTCATCCGAATGCAGCAGCAACCTCGGAGCGCCGGTTATCAAAATTCGCTCGGCTTCGCTCATCTCTTTATCTAAAATTTTCTCAATTTGCGGTCGCATTAGACCGTAGAGCGGTTCGCCTAAAATCTTATGTTCCACGTGGAACAAATGCAAACGAATTTGATGCTGTCTGCCCGTGAGCGGTACGGCTTGCACCAGAGTCGCATCGATATCGGCAAAATACTCTATCGGCAAAATCTCCGTCACAGCGCTTTTACCGTCCTGGCAAATTCGCATTCGCATTTTTACGTCGTCGTAGTCGTTTGCCAGATCCATATTTGCATCGATACGCAAATTTTCGCTTATATTTCCCTGCGCGAGCGCGACGTAGCTCTTATAAACCTGACGATTTTCAAAAAGTTTTTTCAAATTTACGACCGAGTTTTTGTTTTTGCCCACGACGATGAGTCCGCTAGTTTCGCAGTCTAGACGGTGCGCAACCGACGCTTCGCGGCCGTAGAGCGACCAAATTTCGTCATTTAACGAGTACTCGCAATGCCTACCGTTTGGGTGACTGAGCACGCCGCTAGGTTTATCAAAAACCGCAAATTTCTCGCACTCGAAAATCGGCTTTAGCCCGCGCGGATTCGTCTCGTACTCTATCAGGCAAATTTCGCCGCTTAGCAAGGCGTTTTTCTCACTGACTACCGCATCATCGCAGATAAGCCTGCCTTTGTCGATTAGGCGCTGAGCTTCGCGCATTTTATAGCCGTTTTGCAGTAAAATTTCATACGCTTTTTGCCCTTTTGCATGCGCGATAAATTTATGAATATAAGGCAATTTTCACTCTTTAAATCTAAAATTTAAGGGCAAATTTAGCGGATACTAACCGCCTTTTCAGCCCAGTTTTTATATAATCTTTCCTTAAAAAATTATACAAAAATTCACATAAAAAAGGCTAAAAATGGTAGAGAGATATTCGCGCGAACAGATGGCGCAGAAGTGGGATATGCAGGCAAAATACGGCGCATGGCTGGAGGTCGAAAAGGCTGCGGTCAAGGCATGGAATAAGCTGGGTTTCATCAGCGATGCAGACTGCGAGAAAATTTGCAAAAACGCAAAATTTGACGTAGCGCGCATCGACGAGATCGAAAAGACGACTAAGCACGACGTGATCGCATTTCTAACGAGTGTGAGCGAGAGTCTGGGCGATGAGAGCCGCTTCGTGCACTACGGTATGACTAGTAGCGACTGCATCGACACCGCCGTCGCGCTTCAGATCAAAAGCAGCATGGAGCTCATCATAGAGGACGTAAAAGGGCTAATGAGCGCGATCAAAACCAGAGCGCAGGAGCACAAAAACACGATGATGGTCGGCCGCAGCCACGGCATCCACGGCGAGCCGATCACCTTCGGGCTCGTGCTTGCGGTGTGGTACGACGAGGTCGCGCGTGCGCTAAAGCTGCTACAAGACGCCAAAGAAGTCGCCGCCTACGGCAAATTAAGCGGCGCGATGGGAAATTTCGCTCACGCTCCGCTTGAATTTGAGGAGCTAACCTGCGAGCAGCTCGGTCTAAAGCCAGCCCCTGCGTCAAACCAAGTCATCCAGCGCGACCGCTACGCCCACGTCATCAGCGCGATCGCCGTCCTAGCCGCCACCTGCGAAAAGATCGCCGTAGCTGTGCGCCACTTCCAAAGGACGGAAGTTTACGAGGCCGAGGAGTACTTTAGCCCTGGTCAAAAGGGCTCTAGCGCGATGCCGCACAAGCGCAATCCCGTGCTTAGCGAAAACATCACCGGCCTTTGCAGGATGCTGCGCTCATACGTGACGCCTGCGCTCGAAAACGTCGCGCTATGGCACGAACGCGATATTAGCCACAGCTCGGTTGAGCGATTTATCCTACCGGACGCCTTTATCACGGCCGATTTCATGCTTGCGCGCATTACAAATTTGATCGCAAATTTGGTAGTTTATCCGGAAAATATGATGAAAAATCTAAATTTGACCGGCGGGCTCGTCTTTTCTCAGCGCGTGCTTTTACAGCTCCCGCAGCGCGGGATCTCTCGCGAGGATGCGTACAAAATCGTACAGCGCAACGCGATGAAAGTCTGGGCGGATCTACAAGAGGGCAAAAAAGCGATAAACGAAAACGGCGAGAGCCTATTTTTACAAAATTTGCTCGCCGACGAGGAACTACGCGCAAGCCTGGGCGAAGCAGAGATAAAAGAGTGCTTTGATTATGCGTATTACGCAAGAAATGTGGATAGGATATTTGCAAGAGTATTCGGAAAGCAGGGCGAAATTTAATGAAAGTACTAAAAAGAAACGGGCGCACGGAAGAGCTTGACGTAAGCAAGATCAAAAAATACACGAGCGAGGCGGTCGCAGGGCTAGCAAACGTGAGCCTAAGCGAGCTTGAGGTGGATGCGAAAATTCAATTTCGCGATATGATAACGACCGAGGAGATCCAGCAAACCCTCATCAAAACAGCCGTCGAAAAGATCGACATCGACCGCCCAAACTGGACATTTGTTGCAGCGAGGCTATTTTTATACGACCTTTATCACAAGGTCACGGGTTTTAGCGGTTACAACCACCTACGCGACTATCTGCAAAAGGGCGAAAAAGCGGGCCGTATTATCCCGGGGCTAAAAGAAAAATACGACCTAGACGACCTAAACGACTACATCAGGCCCGAGCGCGACCTTCAATTTGCCTATCTTGGTATCAAGACGCTATACGACCGCTACCTCATCAAAGACCGCAGCGGCGCGCCGATCGAGCTACCGCAGCAGATGTTTATGGCCATAGCGATGTTCCTCGCGCAAAATGAGCTAGACTGCCAAGGCTGGGCGAAGAAATTTTACGACCTCATATCTAAATTTGAAGTCATGCTCGCCACTCCGACGCTCTCAAACGCCCGCACGACGCGCCATCAGCTGAGCTCTTGCTACGTGGGAAGCACGCCCGATAATATCGAGGGAATTTTCGATAGTTACAAAGAGATGGCTCTTCTTAGCAAATTTGGCGGCGGTATTGGCTGGGATTGGTGCAAGGTGCGCGCTATGGGAGGCAGCATCGACGGACATAAAAACGCCGCGGGCGGCATTATCCCGTTTCTAAAAGTCACGAACGACATCGCCGTAGCGGTCGATCAGCTAGGCACAAGAAAGGGCGCGATAGCCGTCTACGTCGAGCCGTGGCACATGGACGTGAGCGATTTCCTCGATCTGCGCAAAAACTCGGGCGAAGAGCGCCGCAGAGCGCACGAGCTGTTCCCTGCGCTTTGGATAAACGACCTTTTCATGAAACGCGTCAAAGAAAACGCGCGCTGGACTCTCTTTGACCCAGCAGAGGTCGCCGATCTGTGCGATCTATACGGCGATGAGTTCGAGGCTCGCTACATAGCATACGAAAACGATGAAAAGATCCAAAAAAACGTCGTCATGGCAAAAGAGCTGTGGAAGAAAATTTTAACTAGCTATTTTGAATCGGGCATGCCGTTTTTGTGCTTTAAAGATAATGCCAACAAAGCCAATCCAAACGATCACGACGGCATCATCAGGAGCTCAAATTTATGCACCGAAATTTTCCAAAATACGCAACCAAACTACTACAAGATCAAGATTACGTTTGATAACGGCTCCGAGCGGCTATTTGACGAGGAAGAAGACGTCACCGTCGATAGCGGCATAACTAAAAAAGCCAAAAAGCTAAGCGCGCTAGATAGCATCGGCGGCGAGCAAATTTTCATCGTCGAAAAAGAAAGCGTGGAGGGTAAAACCGCCGTGTGCAACCTCGCGAGTATAAATTTAAGCAAAATCAACAAAAAAGAGGACATCGAGCGCGTCGTGCCGATCGCCGTACGCATGCTAGATAACGTCATCGATCTAAATTTCTACCCGCACAAAAAGGTCAAACACACCAACCTAGCCTCCCGCTCGATCGGCCTTGGCGTCATGGGCGAGGCACAGATGCTAGCCGAACGCGGCGTGAAATGGGGCAGCTACGAGCACCTAGCGCTGATCGATAGCGTGATGGAAAATATTAGCTTCAACGCCATCTACTCCAGCTCAAATTTGGCGGTAGAAAAGGGCGTGTATCCACTCTTTGAAGGCTCAAAGTGGAGCAGGGGAGTGATGCCTATCGACACGGCAAACGTAAACGCCAAAGCGCTTCTAAACGATAGAGGCGGGCTATTTGACGAGAACGCCTGCGACTGGAGCAAACTGCGCGAAAAGGTCAAAAAAGACGGTATGCGAAACGGCTATCTGATGGCGATCGCACCGACGTCGAGCATCAGCATACTCGTGGGCACCACGCAGACGATCGAGCCCGTGTATAAGCGCAAGTGGTTCGAGCACAACCTAAGCGGCATGATACCAAACGTCGTGCCGAATCTAAGCCCTGAGACGTGGCAGTTCTACACGCCTGCCTATGAGCTAGATCAGCGCGTGCTCGTGCGTGCCGGCGCCATCCGCCAAAAGTGGATCGACCAGGGACAGAGCCTAAATATTTTCATGAGCCTAGACAAGGCTAGCGGCGGATATCTGAGTGAAATTTACACGCTCGCGTGGGAGCTGGGGCTAAAATCGACCTACTATTTACGCTCCGAAAGCCCTGATAGCGAAAAACTAAACAACGTAGCCGACCGCTCGATCGAGTGCGAGGGGTGTCAGTAAAATTTGATCTAAATTTTACTGGCGAGTGCTTAAATTTGCTTGGATTTTTGGCAAATTTAAGCACGGCTCTCTTTTACTACATTTAAATTTATCTATCTTTTGCGCCGCTAAATCACAGGCGCTAGCAAAAAAATAATTTTAGTATGCAAATTTAAAATTTGAGACAAAACTTATCGTTATATTAAAAGATGAGAAGTAAATTTAAGCGTAAAAATTTGATAATTTATGCAGAAAAAGACCGCTCTCGCGGCCTTTAAATTTTGCGGCTTACATACACCCGCAACCGCAGCCTCCGCTTGATTTTATCGCGTCAAATACCGCGTCGTAATTTGGCTCCTCCGTGATCTCGGGGACGATTTGTTTGTGGATGACGACGCCGTCTTTGATGACGAAAACGGCTCTAGCTAAAAGCCCTGCAAGCGGCCCTTCGCCGATGATTACGCCGTATTTTTCGCCAAACTCTTTAGCTCTAAAGTCGCTACCGACTTTTAAATTTTTAATCCCCTCCGTAGAGCAAAATCTCCCCATCGCAAACGGTAAATCCATCGAGATCACGCTTAGTTTGATCGCCTCTTTGGCCGCCATTTTTTCGTTAAATTTACGCGTTTCCGTCGCGCAAACGCCCGTATCTAGCGACGGAACGGCGACTAGTATCTCGATGCCGTTGTTGCCGCCGACCTTAAACTCGCCTAGATCCTGCCCTACGAGTGCGACTTCGGGCGCATACGAGCCTACGAATACCTCTTCGCCTTTTAGCTCAACGTCCGCGCCGTGAAATTTGACTTTTGTCATGTTTTTCCTTTGTTTTTAAATTTAATCGTAACGCAGATATTACCATACTTTTAACAATGGCTGAAAAACAAAAAATCACGTAAAATTTAAGACGGCAGTTATCTATAAAGTGCTATACTATTTGACATCAATTATCAAGGAGTGACAAATGAGCGACAAAGAAATCTTAGCTTCGCTTGAAGCAAAACGCACGAAATGCGTCGTTTACACCCGCGTAATGGGCTACCACCGCCCTGTAGAGAGCTTTAACCTCGGCAAAAAAGGCGAGCATAAAGAGCGCGTCAAATTTTGCGAACGCAAAGCCTAACCTAACCGCGAGTAAAACGTGAAAGACGCCGATTTTCCGCTTTACTCGCTCACCCCCTTTACGACCCTAGACTACCCCGACAAAACGGCCTGTATAGCGTGGTTTGCGGGCTGCAACATGCGTTGCGCCTACTGCTACAACGTCCCTATCGTCACGGGCGCCGGACAGATCAGCCGTGCAGAGTTTATCAAATTTTTAGACAAGCGCAAAGGCAAGCTTAGCGGCGTGGTTTTTAGCGGCGGCGAATGCACGCTTAGCCCGGCGTTTTTACCGCTAGCTCGCGAAGTAAAGTCGCGCGGCTTTTCGCTCAAGGTCGATACCAACGGCTCAAATTTGACCGCGCTTAGGCAGGCTATCTCGCTAAATTTGATCGACTACATCGCGCTTGATTTTAAAGCGACGAAGGAAAAATTTCTCAAGGTTGCCGGCTCAAATTTGTATAAAAATTTCTTGCAAATGCTTGAGTTTTTGTTGCAAACCGGCTTTAGATTCGAGGTTAGAACGACGGTGCACGCGGACTTGCTAGACGAAGCCGATATCTCTGCTATGAGCGAGATATTGTACGATCACGGATATAGAGGCGTTTATTACCTACAAAATTTCCTAGACACGGGTGAAAATTTTGGAAATTTAGCGCAAGCAAAGGCTAAATTTGATCCAAATTTGATCCGTTCAAATTTGGAAATAGGACTTAGGAATTTTTAGTATTTTTAGTCAAATTTGACTTGCAAAAACGGTAAATTTTTATTTCCAGTTGTGATATTTGCTGATTTTAATAAACGTCACGATCTTTTTTAGCTCAGGCGCGTCGCTTAGAGCCTGCACTTTTACGCTATGTTCGCCTTTTTTAAGCTCTGCGCGGAGAAAAACTTTATCGTGCGCAAAGCCTCCGTTTGGTACGCTGTACCATGAAGTCGCGCCGTATTTTGACAGATCAAACGTTTCGGTTAGGGCGCTCGAATTTTGCTTTAACTCGTTTACCTCGCCACCTTTTGCGTAGCTTATTTCACGGTTTAGGGCGCTCGAATTTTGCTTTAACTCGTTTACCTCACCGCCTTTTACGTAGTTTATTTTGCGGTTTTGTAGAGATTTGAGCATAACTTTTAGCAATATTTTTTCGCCCGTACAGGCCGCTTTTCCTCTTCACTCGTGCCAATTGGCTCAGGGACGCCTTGCGTCGTATAACCGTAGTATCCGGCCAGCTTAGCAGCCGTAGACTTCTGGCAAAACCACTTTGTAAACGCATCGCTGCCGTATCCCGGGAAGGCCTCCTCGATGAGCTTTTCTTCCTCTTTTTGCCTTTGCGGATCTTGCGCGTAGATGAAACTTATCTTGTAGATATCGGCCTTTTTGACGGTAAAATTTATATCGGTCGCGCTACCGGCCTCAGGCATGCCAGCTCTTTGTAAATGCCATCATCAAGCGCATCGCCTCCCAAAAATCAAATCCATAATAAAATGCCGCAAAAAACAGCAAAAATAAGCAAAATTTAATTCAAATTTTAGGTTTTATCTGTTTGGCGCGTAGGTTTTTACCTCATAGAGTAAAAAATCATACACGCGCTGCTGTACGAGACCTTCGTGTTCGTCGGCATCTATGAGCCTGCGTAGGTGTTCAAAGTCGATCTTTAGCGCATAGTTTTTATTCGCTCTGATAGCCTGATCGATCGCTAGGAGCAAGCTATCAAGCGTCATCGGGTCTTTGCGTTTGATGCGGGAAACATACTCTCTGGTAGTTTCGATGAGTACGCGTTTGCGGTTTTCGTCGCCGCCGTAAATTTCGCTCGATATGTCGTATAAATTTTCAAAATCGTCCTCTTCGGGATTGAGCTTGGCCGAGATGATAGCCGCAAAGACCTTCGCGCGAAACTCCAGCGAGCGGTGGTGATAGACCAAAAACTCCCTAAACAACGACAAAAATTTACATTTTATATCAAATCCCATGCTGCCGCCTAAAATATATTTAAGTAAAATTTGAGTAAAATCGCTCTTGCCCTTTCTTAGACCTGTGCAATGTCTCTTCTAGGCACCGCTTCAGGGTGGGAACACAGCAGAGCACTTAGGCTAGGCGTGTGCCGCAGTCATCTGAGAGAGGGTTTTTAAACCTGCAAAAGCGAAAAATGCTCCTTAAAATCATCGCAGATTTTTGAAAAATTCACTCCGTCCAAGCTCTGATTTTTCTGAAAAAATTTATCCATATTATTAAAGCCTTCAGTTAGTTCGTTTGACTTCACGCCGTAGCTGATCGAGATCCCCGCCTCGAAAAACGCTGCGAGCTTGTCGCAAAATTTAAGCGCTTTGCCGTCGATGGCGTTAAATTTATCCTCGTTTACGTTCTCCATCGTACCCTCGTGATGCAGAGGCTTTTTCTCGCAGATCCTGTTTTCAAACTCGTTTTTGATAAATTTGCCATTTTCCATACGGATACCGAGGGTATAGCTAAACTCATCTCTAAAATTTTCAGGTACGAAAGGCAAAATTTTCTCGTCTATCAGGCGCATTTCGTATTCGCTGATTATCTCGTTTAGCCCTTCTATACCGTATTTTACGGGGCTAATGATATCGCGCGTTAGCGACTCGGGCAGATCGTGAAAGAGCGCGCAAAAGAAGTTATTTTCTAGCCTCGTTTTGCAGGCCTTTACCTCAAGCGAATAAAAATAACTCAAAATCGCCACGACTAACATGTGGCCTAAAACCGCCGTTTCAGGGATGCGCGGCGTCTGTGCCCAGCGCTTTTGAAAGCGAAGTCTGCCGGCTAGATCGACTAGCTTTGCTAGCTTTTGATTCATCACGATTTTGCGCACGCCTATTAGCTCGTAATAATCCTCCAGCTCCTCTTCTACGCGCGCTTTTAGCTCGTCTATGTCGCTTAAAAATTTACTCGTTTGATAAACGATCGAAAACTCCCAGCGCGTCGCGAGATAGCTAGCGGCTTTTAGGATCAGGCGCTCTTTGGCGTGAGCCTTGTCCTTGTGAGTGAGATAGCGGCGCATCCGCTCTAAAAATTTACCGCCCTCGACGTCCTTTACGAGCCCTTCAAGGATCGTTAAAACCCAGGCGTTTATCTGTTCGTTTTTGGTTTTTTGCATCTGATGAAACACGTCGGGGCGTATATCCGTGACCACGACTCGCGCGAAAAATTCGAAAATGCCGGCCTCGATGATGTAGTTCATATCAGCGCCGTGCTCGAGTTTTGCGATGAAATATGCGATGATAAATTTATGCGCCTGCTTATCAAGCTCGACTAAATTCGTCATCTTTGGATAATCGTTCCAGCGCGAGATGGACGCTGCTTTAAAGATGTGTTCGATGAGCTGTGCGCTTATCATTTATCTTCCGATGATTTTTTCACGACGCGGGCGCGCTTTTCACCGGCAAATTCAGGCTTTTTAAAACCTTCTTTACTACCAGCCCTTCGCGGTTTATCGTCAAATTTATCTTTACTCGCGCGAGGTTTTCTATCGCCGGTTTTTGCACTTTTTTTATCGGCGCCAAAACTCTTACCGCGAGAGCCGTCTTTGCTAAATTTAGACTCGCGTCCGCCGTAGCCGCCTCTATCAAAACTTCGATCGCTATCTCGCGTAAATTTCTCAAATTTCGGCGCTTCAAAGCTTTGTTCTTGCGTTTTTTTAATTATCTCGTCCGAGCAAATTTCGATCACCGTGTGGACGTTGCCACGCGGGTTAAAGTCGCCCGTGATCTTCATCCATTTTGGCGCTAGCTTTCGCTCTAAAACGCCGTAAATTTCGTTTATACTATCTTCGTGGCTGATATTGCGTGTCATGAAGCTATTTATGTAGAGTTTGATTGCTTTTAGCTCGACGACGAATTTAGCCGGCACGTACTCAAGATAAATCGTCGCAAAATCAGGATACCCTGAGCGCGGACATAAGCAGCAAAACTCCGGCAACGTGATCTTGATCTTATAGTCGCGCTCGTGCTTGTTTTCCCAGATTTCCAGGTCTTTTTCTACGTCAAATTCGCTTATTATTTTCTCGCCGTATTTTGGCTCTACGACCTCATTTTCTTGCATTTTTTTCCTTTAAATTTCTTTTGGCTTCTCTATAAAAAAGCCCTGCGCGAAGTCGGTCTGATAGCGCTCCACGACGTTAAAGAACTCCTCGTTCTCCACAAATCTCACAATAGTCTTCACGCCTAATCTTTTTGCGGTTAAATTTAGATTTTCAAACAGAGTTTTAAATTTATCGTTTTTGATATTTTTATTAAATTCTATGTCGTAGATAACAAAATCTATCGGCAAAAATTTAAAATACTCAAATCCGGCATTATTACCGCCGAATTTATTTAGCGCAAAGCGAAAACCTAGATTTTTATACTCCGTTAAAATTTCTCTAAATCTATTTATCTCGTCATATACTAACTTCTCGCTAAACTCAAAGATAACGCGATTTGGATCGATCTTTCCCATCTGTGCGAACTCTTTTATAAAATTTATAAATTTTATATTTCTAAGCGATACGGATGAAATTTCAATCATAAGCGGATCGTTATCTTTGAATTTAATTTCGGATAATTTTTTTATAATATTTATATCAAAAAGTACCTCATAGCCGTTTTTATTTGCGATATTTTGTACTTTTCGCTTTGAGACTAAGCCTTGCATATCGGTATAAATTTTGATCAAAACGTTTTTTAAATTTTGTCCGAAACGAAGGCTTTTAACGAGTTGGGTTTGAAAAATAAATCTTTGCATATCGATGCAGTTGCAGACGTCTTTTTCAAGGTCATCAGTAACGTCTACTTTATCGTCGCTATCTTCTTCGTTTAGCTTTTGGATTAGATAAGAGACCGTATTTTTAAGGCTTGCGGAGTGATTTATATCTACGGCATCAAATTTAATCTTTAGCTCGATATTATAAATACCGTCGTTTAAAAGGCTCTTCTCAAAAACGCTTAAAAGATGGAGTAGCTCGGTATTTTTACTCTCGCAAAAGATCAAAAAATACTCGTTTGAATATCTACCGATAAGCGTATTTTTAGAGACATTTTTGTTTAGAAATTTTTCCAGCCGCTCGACTAATCGTTTTAGCAAAATATCGGTGCTTACAAAGCTATAACGCTCATTTAGATCATTTAAATTTTCGATCTTTAACATTACAGCATTACCGCCGCTCTTGCCTTTAAATTTAGAAGCCTGTTTTGAAAGTAGGCGTAAAATTTCATCTCTACTAAAG
>CAUPYN010000043.1:0-11400 GCA_963515575.1 uncultured Campylobacter sp. | reverse complement strand
AAACATATTTGCGATCAAATTTATCTTTTCGCTTAGTGCGCTTACTTGTTTAGAGACTTCGTCTATTTTTTTGTCGTAGTTTTGCTCATGGCGCGCGGGCGGCGAGTCTAAGTTTGCGATTTGGCTTATTTCTTTGGCCGCTCTTGATATATTTAGTAGTATATCTTCGCCGCTTTGAGGAGCGTCGCTAGGCTCTATCTTGGCGGGCTGGATACTAACCGGTTTAGCCGCAGGCGGAGTTTGCGACAAAAAAAACTCTTCGCCGGAGGCTACTTTTTGCGCTTTTTTGGGCGGTTTTTGCACATCCAAAAACTCCTCGTAGGCCTTTAAATTTTGTTTTTGAGACTGGCGTTTTTTAGGTTCTGCCGCAGGGTCTTCTTCGACGCTTACTAAAATTTCGTAAAGCGGCTTTTTGTTTATCGTCTTTGGCTGAATTTGCTTTGTGGTTACCAAAATCGCCCTTTCGCCGCACTCGTCTTGCGCCTTTTTGAGAGCCTCCATACTGCTCTCGCCGGTAAACGTGTAAAATTTCGTCGCCAATTTCTCTCCTTCGTCCCAGTTACGTTTTATCGTCCGAGCCGCCTTTTTCGGACCAATTTCATCTCGGCTTTTGCGGTTTTGTTTTACGCCTATTAGCTTTCTTTAAATTTACCCGCTAAACCGAACTTAACCTAATTCATCGCCAAATCTCAAAACTCTAAAATTTAACGCCTACGCGCAAGCAGTTTTCGTTCCGATGTTTCGCCCGTTTTCATGCTTTGCGACTAAATTTAATTTAGCTCGTATTTGACGTTGCGGCTATTTTGCCGATAAAAATTTAAACGAAAATTCACCGATTCATTTTTGTCGTTAAAAACGGCGACAAAATCTTGCTCGGTTTATAAATTCGCTCAAAACCGGGCCCGCAAACCCAAAGATTAAAACCCCAAGTTTAGCAAATTCTAATCCCGCAAGCATAAACGCGCCTCATCGTCCCAAGCGGCAAAATCACGCTAGCCCTGCTTTGCGCGCCGGGATGGGGCAATCTAAGCCGCGCATCGTTTCTGTTTCGTCCGCTAAAATATAAAATATCTATATCAAGCGTCCTAGGCGCGTTTTTAAAGCTTCTCACGCGCCCCAAACGCTTTTCCAAATTTGCCGTTATTTTTAAAATTTGCCTCGCGGCAAGGCTCGTTTGCGCGAGCATTACGGCATTTGTAAAATCAGCCTGCTCTTTAAACCCAAACGCCTCGTTGATAAGGAGCGCCGAGTTTTCCACGACATGAAACCTACTATCTCGGCTGAGCTTAAAATGTAACTGATTAAAGCGCTTTTTCACGTCGCCGATATTGCCTCCAAGCCCTAAAATAACGCTATTTTGAAAGGCAGGTTTAAAATCAAAAACCTTCGGAAAAAAGAGACATTTGCTAAACCGCCTCGCCCCCGCTACCCTCATAAAATTTCGGCCCCGTTTTCGCGCACGACCACGACGTCCTCGATACGCACGCCAAACTCGCCCGGCAGATAGATCCCAGGCTCCACGCTAAAGACCATCCCCTCTTTTAGCACGGTCTCTCCGCGCTTTGAGATGAACGGAAGCTCATGAATATCGACTCCCACACCGTGTCCGGTGCTGTGAAAAAACGCTTCGCCAAGGCCCTGAGCAGCGATAAAATCCCTAGCCGCCGCATCGATCTCGCGCGCCTTTTTGCCGGGCATAACCGCCGCGATCGCAAGAGCCTGAGCCTCTTTTACGATCTCGTAAATTTCTTGTCGTTTGGCGTTTTTAAAATTTTGCTCTTTGCCGAAGTTAAAATTTTCGTCAAAGCACGCCGTGCGCGTCCTATCCGAGCAGTAGCGGCTAAATTTAACCCCCGCGTCAAGCAGGAGCAAATCGCCCTCTCTCAGCCGCTTTTTACCGGGCAAAGCATGCGCCTTTGCGGCGTTTTCGTTGATCGCGACGATAGGCGAAAAGCTAAGCGCGAGCTCGCCCTTTTTCTTAAAGATGAGCTCGGCGTTAAAAAACAGCTCCTCTTCGCTCATCCCTTCGCCGCTAGAGCGCACGAACGCGGCAAATTCGTCAAATCTTTCCGCGCCAAGTTGCGCCGCGCGTTTTAAAATTTTTATCTCGTCTTCTGATTTTACTATGCGCGAAATTTGCGAAAAATTCGCCCGCGCCTTAAATCTTATCCCAAGCCCCTTGCTAAGCGTCTCCCACTCGCCCGCGCTAAAATCGTACGGGTTGTAGCTAAGCTCAGCAACGCCCGCCTTTCGCAAAAACAGCCGCGCGTCTTTTATCAAATTTCGCTCGACCTCGATCACTTCGGTATCTTTGCAAAGCTCGCGTGCCTCGATGCTGTAACGCGCGTCGGTGAGGAAAAATTTGCGCCCCGCGAGGCTCAAAAATATCGCGTTGTCGCAGCTGTATCCGCACTCGCGAAATACAGCGTTTTCGTCCTTTAGGATAAAATTTTTCAAATTTTGCCTCGTTTTACTCCGCTTTTTCGCCCGCTCTTGCAGCTTTCATAGCTTTTATCTGCTCAAAAATTTGCAGCATCGCAATCATAGCTAGGTGATAGCCCACAGGCCCAAAGCCCACGATCTGTCCCGCAGTCACCGGCGCTATGAGGCTTTTTTGGCGGAATTCTTCGCGGCGGTGGATGTTACTGATATGCACCTCGATGACCGGAAGCCCGACGGCTGCGATAGCGTCGCGGATCGCGATAGAGGTGTGCGTGTATGCGGCCGGATTTATGATGATGCCGTCAAATTCGCCGAAGCACTCTTGGATTTTATCCACTAGCTCGCCCTCGAAATTGCTCTGAAAAAACTCGATCTCTATATCGTTTTGCTCGGCAAAAAGCTTCATCTGTCCGTGGATATCCTCCATCTTCATCGAGCCGTAGATATCGGTCTCGCGCGTGCCCAGCATGTTGATATTCGGGCCTTGGATGACCATTAGTTTAGATTTTGTTTCCATTTTTAGCCTTTTAAAAGATTTAAATTTAGCCTTGATTATACATTTTTTAAGCTAAATTTTCGCTACAATCACGAAAAATAGGAGCTTAAAAATGATCATCGTTAAACCGAAATTTACAATGCTATGCGACGAAAATTTTACCGTTTTAGAGGATGTGGCGGTCGCTTTTGATGAACGTATCAAAGCCGTTGGCGAGGCTGGGCAGCTGCGAAAAAGATACCCTAACGCGCAGTTTTTCGAGTATTCTGACGCCGTTTTGGCACCTGCTTTTATCAACCCGCACGTGCATCTGGAGTTTAGCGCGAACAAAACCAGCCTCGTTTACGGCGATTTTTTAGAGTGGCTTAGCTCTGTTATCGCCTCTCGCGGCGCTCTCTCACAGGCGGCAAACGACGCCGTCATCGCCTCTGCGATAAAAACCATGCAGCGTAGCGGCGTGGCGAGCTTCGGAGCGGTATCGAGCTTTGGCGGAGATTTAGACGCCTGCGCAAACTGCGGCGGCAGAGTCGTGTTTTTTAACGAAATTTTAGGCACGAACGAAGCTGCGCTTGAGCAAAGCTTGGCAAATTTTACCGCCCGATTTGAAGCGTCGCAAAAGCGCAAAAGTCCGCTTTTTACGCCCGCGGTTTCGGTGCATTCGCCCTACTCCACGCACCCTGATTTAGCCGCTGCTGTGCTAAATTTAGCACGCGAGCGGGACCTGGTCGTCTCGACGCATTTTATGGAGAGCGAGTATGAAAAAAGCTGGCTAGAAGGCGGCTCGGGCGGCTTTAAAGAGTGGCTGGGCAAATTTAACCCCGCCGCGCGCCCGCTTTATACGCCAAGCTCGTTTGTAGCGATGTTTGCAGGCGTTCGTACGCTCTTTACCCACTGCGTTTGGGCGGATGATTTTTCGGGCTTTAACCCGAAGCTTCACAGCCTCACGCACTGCGCGGTTTCAAACAGGCTGCTTAGCAAACGCACGCTAAATTTACGCGCCGCGCTGGACGTGGGAGCAAACATAAACATCGGCACGGACGGGCTTAGCTCAAATATAAGCCTAAATTTCCTTGACGAGCTACGGGCAAATTTGCTCATTCACACCGATTTTGATCCACTTGAATTAGCTAAAATTTTGCTTCTAGCATCGACAAAAAACGCCGCAAAGGCGCTAAATTTAGACGCAGGCGAGATAAAAGAGGGCAAGCTGGCCGACCTCGCGCTCTACGGCGGTTTTGCAGACGCCAACGCAGCGCAGCTACCGCTCATGCTCATCTTACACGCTAAAGGCTGCGAGCGGCTATTTGTTGGCGGCTCGGAAGTAAATTTAGAGTAAAATTTGAAGCCGAAATTTTACGGGTTAGACCTTGGCTCGGAAAAATAAAAATGCTAAATTTAAACTCAAATTTGACACCCGCCCCTCAAATCAGGCCCGCTAGCTAAATTTATAAATTTAAATGGTAAAATGCGCCCCGATTTTAAATGAATTAAAGGAAAAAAATGGGATTTTTAAGGTTTATTTTCACGCCGATCGCGGCGATTTTTAGGTTTATAAACACCTATTTTAAAGCGATGCTGTTTTTGCTCATCGTCTTTTTGATATTTTTTAGCGGCAAGGGCGAAAACGTAAATCCGCCCAACCTAACCCAGATCAACCTCTCAGGCGCGATCATGGACGCAGGCGAAGCGCTAGAAAAGATCGAGGCCGCGCGCAAGGACGGCGATATAAAGGGCGTGCTGCTTTATATCGATAGCCCGGGCGGAGCGCTGGCGCCTAGCGTCGAGCTGCACCTCGCGGTCAAAAATCTGCGCGCCAAAAAGCCCGTGGTCGTGTATGCGGGCGGATCGATGACGAGCGGTAGCTACTATGCGGGCGCGGGCGCGGACAGGATTTTGGCAAATGCGGGCGCGTTTATCGGATCGATCGGCGTGATAATGCAAGGCGCCGATGCTAGCGAGCTAGCGGCTAAAATCGGCATCTCGCAGCAAGTCGTAAAGGCGGGCGAATATAAAGAGGCGGGGACGTTTCTGCGTCCGTGGAGCAAAGTCGAGCGCGAGCAGCTGCAAGAGCTCGTAAACGCCAGCTACGAGATGTTCGTAAGCGACGTGGCAGCCGATAGAAATCTAGACGCAAACAAAAGCAAAGAGTGGGCCAACGCGCGGGTATTTCTCGCCGGCGACGCGGCAAAACTCGGGCTCATCGACGAGGTTAGCGATTATTATTCCGCGCGCGCCGAGCTAGAAAAGCTAAGCGGCGTGGCCGAGCCCGTCTGGGCAAAGCCGTCCGTCTACGAAAAAGCGATGCAAAAATTTATAAATCAAGGCACGAACTCGCTAATCTCGGCATTTTTTGAAGCTAAGGCGAGGTAAATTTAAAGGCGCGCCGTGAAAATAATCTCGAAATTTAAAGACAACTACGACTTTATGGTCTCAAAATACGGCCTTGACGAGACACTAGTCTATGACCGCAGAAACTCGACTCCGGTAAGCACGGATGAGCTATGGGGCCTTAGCGAGCTCGGTAAACCGTTTTTAGAAAACGCCGGTTCGCGCTACAAAGTACGCGTAGGCAAGGACGGCAAGCTTATTACTGATTTTTATGCGAGCGAGGATATGCCGCGTCTGCTTCACTCTGTGATTTTTATCGGCAAAAACTTGGTTCATATTTTCGCCGCCGAGGGCAAAATTTACACCGATTTCGACCTTGCGGAAAACGAGCGGGAGGAGATGTATTTTAACGGCGATATTTTGACGTTTAAAGACGGATTTTGCGCTTATATCGCCTCGCGGTTTGAGAGCGATATTTTGCGCTTCGCCGCGCTTAGAGCAAACGACCCGGCGGCTCTTAGCAGCGCCGATAGGGCTAGCGAGAAGGAAAATTTAAGCGCGCCCATAGTGTTTTTTAAAAGGACACAAACTACCGACTTCGTAGCGATAAATCCGCAGCTTAGCGCGATGGGGCTTTATCTGGACGCCGATTTCGTCTGGAAGAGTTTAGTTGAGTTTTTATCCGCGAAAAAAGACGCCGAGGCTCCCGTAGGCATGGTACCAAACGAGATAAAAATCGCTAGCAAAGGCTTTGACGCAAAGCGTTCGTTTCGTCCGAAGATGAAATAACGCAGGCGCCTTAGCCTAAATCGCTTTTTTATCTTTTCCTCCCGCGCGCCGTTTAAAAGATGAGCTTGGCACAAAATACGACTCGTTTTTGGGTTAAGGCGTCAATAAATTTAAGCGACTACGCCGCGTCTTTTAAACGCCGATAAATTTAACCGCGCCCTTTGCGCCGATAAAACCGCAAATTTAAAATGCCGATTTTAAACGCAAAAGCCGCGAAACGATAAAATTTGCCGTAAATTTAAAACATAAAATCGCGCTATCGCTGGTTTTGAAGTGTAAATTTAAAGGCGTCCATTTTAACGCGACCTTGATTTTATCGACGCTTAAGGCAACAAAATTTATCGTTTTTCAAGGCGCAAAGCGGCAATCAAAAATAAACTCGGCACAGCCTGCTAGCAAACGCCAAGCCGCGCGGCTAGTAAATTTAGCCAACGGCTCGGTCTTATTTGCGAGGTAAATTACGGCAAATAAAGCATAAATCAATGACTAAATTTGCGGCACCAGCCCCCAGTTCGCAAGCCGAGTTTTAAAATTTACTCCGCCAACGCCCTTAACCGCTCGTAACCCAGCCCCTCTACCAAAATATAGCTAGCATCGATAAAGCTGTAGCTCTCAAGCGGCAAACGAGAGATAAACTCTGAGTAGTCTAGCTCGGCTAGGACGCGGTAGCGGGAGGTCTCGTCATTTTCGTCGCTCTCGTTGCCGTCGTCGCATCCTTCGCCGCCTACTAGCGTAATTTTCCAGCGCGCGACGTCTTTTGGCTTAACAAAGTCCAAATTTTGCCACTCCACGAAAGGCTCGTAAGGCAAAATAGTCGGTACACCCTGCGTAAGCGCGTACGAGCCTATGATCTCGCCTTTGCCGTTTGCGCGGTAAAAGCGCTGATTTGCGCCGTAAGCGTCAAGATATTGCACCGCAGCTAGGCGCTGGCTAAACTCCTTTGAGGGGCTTTGCGCGGCTAAAATTTCATCTATGATAGCGCGATTTATAGCAAAAGGCCTAACGACGCCGTAGCAGTGATTTACGGTCGCGCCGCCCTCCAAATGTCCTTTTATCGCCCGCAAACCCGAGTTTATATCGCGCTCGTAGTCAAATTTTTCTATCGTTTCTCGCGTATAGATTTTTCCGTCCTCGCCCTTGATGTCGCTTCCTAGCCTTTGCGATAAAATTTGTAGATACGAGATAGCTAAAACCCAGTCAAATACCGTCGCGGGCGTATTTACGCGCACTTTGTAGCTTTCCTCCTCAGTGTCGTAGCTAAGCTCAAATCCCCGCCCGCTCTTGCCCCAAATGCCCAAAACTATGCCCTCAAATTCGCCTAAAAGCGAGCCTAAAAATGCCTCTTTATCGAAATTTTCGGCATTCTCGTCTATGCCAAATACCGCCAAATCAGGTATCAGCTCCGTAGTCTTACCTACACTCATTACGCTAAAATATCCCAAAAATAGCGGCCGCTTTTTATTTTTGACGCTAAATTCTACGCTCATCGTTTCTCCTTTTAAACCGCTATTATAGCAGATGCTGGACAAAAAAGCCGGCGCGATTTAGGGTTAAATTTAAGAGCAAAGCACGGGTTTTGATTTGATAAATTTAAACGGATAAAAAGCGGAGCTAAATCAGGCGGCAAATCTGCAAAAACGGACGGAAATTTAGGCGCGTGGAGTTTGTGACGCGGGTAAATTTAGCGCCCGTTTGGACGCGATGGAAATTTGACGTGAAAATTTAAGCAAGGCTGCGGCGTGCGTTTTGCGGCGTTTGCTTGCATTAAAACGCCTAAATTTACTTAAATCTAGTGACCCAGCTTCCCAGATTCGTATCGACTTTGACCTCGATTATCTTGCCGCATCCCTCATCTAGCATAAATTTGATCTCTTCGCTAAAATTTAGCTCAAAACCCTTACCCAGCCGTGCTCGCACATCTTTTAGAGGTATTTTTTGAACCGACTTCCAATCAAAATCCTCGGGATCGTCCTTGTTTGGCGTCTTCTGCTCTATATCCACGAAATTTTCGTCTCTTTTACCCACGCGGATCGTCGCTTTCGCATCGTATCCCAAGCCTATAAAATCGTTCCACCGCGCAGAGCATCTGCCCCTGTTTATCTCCATACCCCAAAGCTCCACGCCGTCTTCTAGCGCCCTAAATATCAAAAATCTCGTATCGTGCGAGCCTATACGGCGGTCCCAGTAGTCTCCGTAGACCGTCGATGTGGTGGTGGTCGTTAAATCTAGCTCGTATGGTGCGGCGTCTTGCGCCGAGGCTACCGCGCCTGCTATCAGCGAGGCTGCAAATGCGGAATGTAATTTTTTCATTTTTCTCCTTTAAATTTATTCGTTACTTTTGCGGCTAAATTTAGGCGCGAAATTTGCGGCAAGAGACCGCCGCCTAGCATAATTTATCAAACGCCGCAACGCAAGTTTGCTCGCCGGGCTTCGGCCGCCTCTCATCAAAAGCTGCAATGCGCGGTGCAAGCAACGTAAATTTAGGCGCAAATACGGCCTTTGCTTACGGAGCTAAAATTCGCGCTCTTTTAAAGACGCCCTCCGCACAAGCCGCCGTATAAAACCGCTTTTACTCCGCCGCGCGCGCTTGCCGTGCCGAGCTTACGGTAGCAAAGCCGTATTTCGGCAAGAACTAGGAAAATTAGCTTGCGGGTGCAGGCTAGTTCTATTGCCGCGGCGAAATAAAACCAAAGGCGACGCGAAATCTAAATCGCTTCGCTAGATTTTGCAAGATGAGGCAAAATTTAGCGTCGCAGGCTCTTAGCCACAAGAAAAAAATCTAAGCAAGGGCAAGACACTGTCTAGCAGCTTTGCTTATCGCCTAGCTCGCACGCTTTTTTTCGCATTTGCTTTGCTCTTTTAGCGTCTTTTTTTACTTGCTCGTATCTGTTTTCGTTGAAATTTCCCTCAAAGATAAAAGCAGCCCTCGCCGTCTCCTTTGGCGCAGGCTAGGCTAAATAGCCCCTCCGCCGCGCCGTAGTCTTGCTTTAAGTTAGCCGCTACCATGCCCGCTTGCACGCACTCTTTGGTGGCGTTTAGGTCGGGGTTTTTGCATTTTTTGAGCTTTTCTAGCGTATCTGCGGCTAGCAATGGCGAAAGGCCAGGCTCGCTAGCGAATAAATTTAACGCTACAAAGAGCACAAATAATAATTTTTCATTTACCGCCTTTTATCAGTTTTACCGCGTCGCAACCGTCTTTACCGCCTAGGGCGCATGATTTTTCATAGTATTTTAGGGCCTTATTTTCATCCGCTTTTACGTCCGCTTCGCCCACGTTGTAGATGCCGCCTAGCTCGTCGCAACCTGCCGCATAGCCAAGATCGCAAGCCTTTTCGTAGTATTTCATCGCTCCCTTCATGTCTTGTTTAAAGCCCCCGTGCCCGTCGATTTTCAAAAAGCCGAGATTGTAGCACGCGGTAGCGGTTTTTAGCTCATCGCAGGTTTTTTCGAGTAGCTTTTCGCCCGCGGCCGCATCGCCGTCGTCGATATAGGACAGCCCTAGTCCCGCACAGCCTTCGCCGTCTCCTTTGGCGCACGCCTCTTTAAAGGCTGCGAGTGAGAGCTTGCGCGCCTCCTCGTCGCCCGAATCGATGTATTCTTCATAATACGCATCGCCCAAAACCGCACATTTCGCCGCATCGCCGCTTTGGCACTGGGCTTTTAGGCTAGCTAAATTTTCGCTTTGTAAATCAGTCGCAAACGCCGCGTTAAAAAGCATAACGGCGGCAAATAAAAACTTTTTCATTCGCATCCTTTTTAAAATTTAACGCGTGATTATAGCGAAAAACGTTAGAAATTTAAGGCGTAGCAATTTGGGCGCTACGGATAAAATTTATGGCAAATGCGAGCGAATTTCACGGCAAACAAAATACTATTAAACATAAATTTCCCGCCAAAAGCGCCTTTAGCTAAAATCAAACCCTAAAAGCAAATTTCAGTCGTATTTTAAATTTACGTTTTAGTCCCTGCTTGCGGTCTTTAGAACATTTTAGGCAAGAGGCTACGCAAATCGTATCACGTTGCAGGCTTTTGCACCCAATATTGCCCAAATTGCATAAATCAAATTGTATATTACGAGAGATCGTTCGCTGCGCTAAGACTTGGGCCTTGAAATCAGTGCTTTAAAAATATAGCTATAATCTTAAAAATATTAGATGATAATTTTTATTAGCTGATATATTTTTCTTTAAGATTTTTGTGCTATAATTTCACTCATAAATCACATCAAAGGAGACGAAATGTCAAAAGTTGTTACTCAATTAAATCAGATTCAGGCCGACGCTCATGCGTTATTCGTTAAATTTCACGACTATCACTGGTATGTAAAAGGCATTCAGTTCTTTAGCGTTCACGAATACACCGAAAAAGCTTATGAAGATATGGCGGAGATATTCGACGATGTTGCTGAGCGCGCTATACAACTAGGCGGTAGAGCTATCACCAAAATAGAAGAGCTAAACAAGCTAGCTCATCCAAAAACAGATAACAAAGATAGCTACACTCCAACCGAGGTTTTAAAAGGCGTTTTGGCCGAGTATGAGCACTTGCTGGGCGAATTTAAAAAGCTAGAAGAAGTCGCTGAAGAATCAAAAGACAGCACGACCGTAAATATGGCGCAAGATCAAATCGCCAAATACGAAAAAGCTATCTGGATGCTAAAAGCTACTTTGGCATAATTTGCGGGGCGAAAGCCCCCGCCCTACTCGCAGTTTTACCCCCCCCCCCTCTCTCTTTACGCCTTTTTATCTCGCAAATGTATTCGCGCCTTGATTTAGTTTGAATTTAGTAAACCGTATCTTTTTAAGCAGGTTAAATTTAGACTTGGAACGAGGTACTAAATTTACTCATAAAAAACGCTTCGTTACCGCATTAAGAAATATGAAGTTTGCTCGAGTAGTTTATTGGTTTGATTTATATTTATGCCGTAGCGATTTTTATCCGCCCTTAAATTTGCGCCGACTTGCTTTATGTCTTCAACAGATTTTATCGGCTATACGAGTACTAGCGGTAGCAAAGCGGGAGGCGCACGGCCCAAATTTTATTTACGTAACGACACTCGCGCCGCCGATACCTTTTGCTACCGCCATAAAGACAAAGAAGATAAATTTGGATATTTTACCGCCACGATAGTAAATTTGGCTACGATTTTTATGATTTTCGCCGATGGCTTATTTTTCGTAACTTTAAAAAACGAGTAAATTTAGGCAAATGATTTAAGTCCAAATTGTAAAATCAAATTCACCGCATAGATAAGCTATTAAGTATTAAAACGCACAAAACAATATTTTTACAAGATAACACAAGCTAAAAAAGCAGGCATAGCTCGGTAAATTTAAACGCTCGCG
>CAUPYN010000042.1:0-11465 GCA_963515575.1 uncultured Campylobacter sp. | reverse complement strand
CTCCCAGCGCTTGTCGCGGTCCATCGTGTAAAACCTACCGCTAACGCTAGCTAGCCTAAAGCCCGCATTTTGCGCCTTTTCTTGCAGCGATTTTATAAAAGCTAGCCCGCTTTTTGGCCCCACGTCGCGGCCGTCTGTGATCGCGTGAGCGCACACTTCGCAGCCGTTTGCGACCGCCAGAGCGCACATCGCGTCAAAGTGGCTTAGGTGCGAGTGCACGCCGCCGTCTGAGTAGAGCCCGACGACGTGGACGCGTTTGCAAGTTTTAAATAAATTTAAAAGCTTTTGGCTTTTAGCCAGTTCGCCGTTTTCAAAACCGAGCGAAATTTTAACCAAATTTTGATACAAAACACGCCCGCTGCCGATACACATGTGCCCGACCTCGCTGTTTCCCATCTGTCCGTCAGGTAGGCCCACTGCTAGGCCCGAGGTTTTTATGAGCGCGTTTGGCACGTTTTTAAACAACCAGTCGTATGTGGGCTTTTTTGCCGCCGCAAATGCGTTAAATTCGCTACTTTCATTATATCCGATGCCGTCTGTGATCACCAATATCGTTTTTTGCGCCATTTTTAAATTTTTGCCTTAAATTTAGATATTTTTTAACGGCATTATACTAAAATTAGCCTTTTTTAAAATAAAGGCTTTTATGTTTTACTATATTTATGAACTATTAAATTTTAATATCTTTCAATACATCACCGTTCGCGCAGGCTTTTCGTTTTTCATCGCATTTTGTTTGACCGTTTGGGCGCTGCCTAAATTTATCGCCTGGGCAAAGACCAAAAACGCCGCCCAGCCCATCTACGAGCTAGCCCCGCAAACGCACCAAAAAAAGGCCAAAACGCCGACGATGGGCGGGCTGGTCTTTATCGGAGCCGCACTTGCGGCGAGCGTGATCTGTGCGCGCCTTGATAACGTATTCGTCCTTGCTTCGCTGATCTGTCTAGCGGGCTTTACGGCGCTTGGGTTTAAGGATGATTTCCGCAAAATTTCAGGCGGCAAAAACCACGACGGACTAAGCCCTAGAGCCAAACTCGCGGCGCAAATTTTGATCGCTCTGGCCGTCTCTTCGATACTGTATTTGCAAGGCGAACTGGGAAGCAAATTTTACCTACCGTTTTACAAATTTCCCGTGCTTGATCTTGGCATTTTTGCGGTCGCATTTTGGACGCTCGTCATCGTCGCAGCCTCAAATGCGGTAAATTTAACCGACGGCCTAGACGGGCTAGCTACGGCGCCTGCGGTGTTTTCACTACTGACGCTTGGCGTGTTTGCCTACATCTGCGGACACGCGGTGTTTAGCTCGTATCTGCTTTTACCAAAGATCGCGGGCGTGGGCGAGACGGTCGTCGTAGCTGCTGCACTGATCGGCTCTTTGATGGGATTTTTGTGGTTTAACTGCCATCCGGCCGAGGTTTTCATGGGAGATAGCGGGAGCCTGAGCGTAGGCGCATATATCGGACTCATGGGCGTGATGACGAAAAACGAAATCCTGCTCATCATCATCGGCTTTGTATTCGTGATGGAGACTTTGAGCGTAATTTTGCAGGTCGGAAGCTTTAAAATTTTTAAAAAGAGAATTTTTCTCATGGCGCCGATACACCATCATTTTGAGATAAAAGGCTGGGTGGAAAACAAGATCATCGTGAGATTTTGGCTCATCGCCGTTTTGGCGAATTTAATCGCGCTGACTGCGTTAAAAATCAGATAAATTTAATAAGGAGAACTTGATGAGAGCGCAGATAGAACCCGACTTTGAAACCGCGCGCGAAAGATACGACGAAATTTTAAAGAAAATTTTAGCCTACGCCGACTACTGCGACGCGCACCGCGACGAGAGCGGCGAGAAATACCGCGAGCTGGAAAACGAGCTGTACGAAATTACTGGTAAAGATATGAGTAAAATCGATCTTTGGGGCTGGCTGATAGTCGAAGGCGCGGAAAATTTAGCTTTTGACGTTGCGCTTCCAGAGCCTCGCCTCGTGCCTGATATCACAAAGGATGAATTACGCGAGATCGTGGAGCGGATGACGAGCTTTGAGTTGCATAAATTTGACGACGAATTTTTGAACGCTTTTTATGATAGAGCGCACTGTGTAGGATTTTATTTCAGCGACTTTTTGGAGTTAAATTTTAAAGATACTTACGATTTTAAGCTTTTTACCAGACACAAACGAAACGGCGTAATGACCGAGCTGGACGCAGAGGAAATAACTCAAATTTTATGGGGCAAAAGGGCTTAAAAAGGAGCAAAAATGAGAAAATCGCTATTTGGCTACGGCGGCACGACGCGCGCGATCGCGAAAAACTTCGGCAAAGAGGGCGGCTGGGACATCTATGACGATAAATTTAGCGAGATCTCAAGCGACGAATGGGGCAACACCCTACTACCGCCAAACCTCTTTATACCCGAAAAAAGCAGCCTAGAGATCCCGAGTCCCGGCTTTCCGCCCGGCCACGAGCTGGTTAAAAAGGCGCAAAATCTCATCAGCGAATACGACTATTTTTATAAAATTTACGGCGACAAAATGCCCTTTACCGTATGGATAAGCGGTACGAACGGCAAAACCACGACGACGAAGATGACGCAGCACCTGCTGGCGCGCTACGGCTCGGCAATGGGCGGCAACGTCGGAGTTCCGCTCGCAGATCTTGACGTAAACGCCAAAATTTGGGTGCTAGAGACCAGCTCCTTTACGATGCACTACACGAACGCCGCGACACCCGGCATCTACGCGCTTTTGCCTATCACGCCCGATCACCTCAGCTGGCACGGCGACTTTGCCGAGTATGAGCGCGCCAAGCTAAAACCGCTAGCGATGATGGGCGAAAACGCGGTCGCGATCCTACCTAAAATCTACGCCGAGACGCCGACTAAGGCAAAGATGATAAGCTACGAAAACGAGGCGGATTTGGCCCGTTTTTGCGGCGTAAATTTAAACGATATCGCCTTTAAAACGCCGTTTTTAACGGACGCTCTTTTGGCGCTTGCTATCCAGAAAATTTTGCTCGATAGGTGCGACGTAGAGCTTTTAAACGACTTTGTCATCGAGGGCAACAAGCTTGAGGAGTTTCGCGATGCGCGCGGACGCACGTGGGTCAACGATACGAAGGCGACCAACATCGACGCGAGCATCCAAGCCGTAAAGCGATATGGGGGCAAATTTTTACATTTGATTTTAGGCGGCGACGATAAGGGCGTGGATATGCGGCCGCTTTTTGAAGCCTTGCACGGCGCCAAGGCGCAAATTTACGCTATCGGCTCAAATACGGACAGGCTAATGAAGCTTGCGGACGAGTTTAAAATCCCGGCCGTGAAATGCGAATTTTTAAACGTCGCAGTCGGCGAGATAGATAAAAATTTCAAATTTGACGAAGTTGCGAAAGTCGGCGCAAACAGCGAAAATTTAGACGAGATAGCGCTTTTAAGCCCTGCCGCGGCAAGCCTCGATCAGTTTAGCAGCTACGCGGAGCGCGGTGATGAATTTAAAAAAGCGATCTTAAATTTGAAAATTTGACGCGATATATGCGCCGTAAAGCCGACAAATTTGAGCGACTACCTTTAAAAATAAATTTCATGTTTTAAAAATGCGCCGAATTTTGCGTCTTTAACCGAAATTTAAGTATCAAATAGCTAAAATCACATTTCTTTATTTACGACGTGGTTGGATAGCTCAGTCGGTAGAGCAGCAGACTGAAAATCTGCGTGTCGGCAGTTCGATTCTGCCTCTAACCACCATTCTATTATTTAACCCCCTATAATACAATCCAAACAGCACCGAAAGAAGCCCTAAAATACGGCATTTCTAAGCTATTTATAATCCAATAAGCTACAATGAAATATAATGCAATCCAAAGATTTTTGGAACACTCACGGAACATTGAGAGCATTTTTATGAGCCAAAAAATCCCCAATGTTCCAAAATGTGCCGTTTTTTAAAAACCCTAAATGTTCCAAAACGCTTTTAAATATCGTATTTTAGGGGCTAAAATGGCAATAGATATTTTAAAAGATACGCAAATACGCAAAGCAATCAAGAAAGAAAAAGACTACTCATTGACCGACGGCGGAGGCTTAGCGATACTTATTACCTCTAAAGGCGTGAAAAGGTGGGTATTTTATTACATAGACCCGGTAAGCGGTAAAAAATGTAGCGCAGGCTTTGGGCTTTATCCGGATATTACCCTAGCAAGAGCAAGAGAGCTGAGAGCGGAATACAAAAGCCTAATATCGCAAGGCATAAGCCCGAAAGAACATAAAAAGCAGGTAAGAGAGCAAAGACAAAGCGACCATAAGCAGACGTTTAGCAAAGTATTTAACGAGTGGCTGGAGCTTGAAAAAATGCGAGTGCTACCAAAAACGCTACAAACCAAAGCAAACCGCATAAATAATCATATTACGCCCCTTATAGGCAATAGAGCTATCAAAAGCATAAATCACGGCGAGATAGCGCAAATATTAGAGCAGATAGGCAAGGATACGCCTCAAACGGCGCAAATACTGCACCAGCTATTAAATAACATATTTCATTACGCCACTACGAAAGGCTACACGCCGTTTAATATCATCTCGAATATCCAAGCAAAAGCGATCATCATAAATAAAGAGGCGGAGCATTACGGCAAGCTTACCGAGATAGAGGACTTAAGGGCATTTGTCAATAAAATTTACGATTATCCGTTTTTCCTTAGCACGCGCAACATTTTAAAATTTGCCCTGCATATTCCTTTGAGGGTCGCACCGCTTACGCTTTTAAAGTGGGAATACGTGGATTTTGACAAGAAACTTTTAACAATACCAAGAGAGCTACAAAAGAATAAGAATAAATCGCTAGGGGCTTTTATCTTGCCTCTAAGCGATGAGGTTATTAATATCATAAGAGAGCAGGAGCGAGAATTTAAAGCCTACCCGTATATCTTTATGAATACGAGCTACAAAAATCCGATCCACAAAGATACGCCTACAAAAACCATTAAAGAGTTTGAATTTTATGATAGAGATACCGGGCGGATAATAACGGCTCATAGCTTTAGAGGCATATTCAAAACAGCCGTTTACAACTATCGAGAGCAACACAGCACCAGCACGGAAGCAATCAACAAGGCATTAGACCACCTGCACGGCGACAGGGTAGAGCTATCATACAGCGAAAAAGCAACCTTTTTAAACGAGCTTAGGGGGCTTTTTGAGTGGTGGAGTGGATTTATACTAAATTTGAGAAATAAGGAGCGATAACGATGGCGAGATTAAGCGAAATAAGATACAAAAGAAAATCACAGCAAAAGAGCATAAAAGAGGATTTTTTAAATTTTATTAATAGCTATGATGTAAAGGGCTTTATCGGCGAGGAAGCGCAAAAAGACGTTTATTTTATCATTGATAACTACGCAGACGCTTTTATCGACAAAATCAAATTACCACTTTTGAAAGCTAAAGAGGCGGATTTTAAAACCATCGAGGACTTAATTGCAAAAGTGCCGAAATACTACAACTTTACACCCTTAACCTCCGACTTTTCGGGCGATTGTTTTTATGGAGAGGGCTTAATAAAATACATTTATTGGGAGCTACTTCAAATAATTTTAGATGTGCTGTCAATGCTAGAGCAAAAAGAAAATTATGCTGAAAGCGAGCTAGGCGCGGATATTCAAAAGGCATTTAATAGTATCAAAAATAAAGCCGAAAAATGGCTCAACGTAAAACTAGACCACGATACAGCCCGAAAGCTTTTGACGGCATACGCATTTGAACAAGCGGAACTTAACGATATTGACGATATTTGGTATGAGGATTACGGCGTAGAAATAGAGAAATATTTTAACGTTGATTTAGGTTTTGAAAAAATTACGGACGAATACGGCGATATTGTGGAAATAAACCAACCCGAGAAGCGTTTAACGTTTCAAGAAATAACAGGCATAGAAATAGACGGCTTAACTTTGAGCCTTATCGCTCCATTTTTAGATTTTATTAACCAAATAGGGTATGCGCACAAAGTAATTTTTAAAAATCGAATTACCAATGAGGAAAAACAGCCCATTAATGAGTTTTTGTATCAACTGAACGACGTTTTCGGGTTAGGCATTAAAAAAGAGATTAACGACGGGCTTTTTGTTTCTTTGATAATCGACGGCTATTTTGCTCTACAAGAAAAAGACGAAAATTAAAAACTTCGCGAAAAAAACATCAAAAAACAGCCGTTTTTTTTCGTAGGAAAAATCCATAAAAATATTAACTTATTTTTCGTGAGAAAAACATAATACAAAAATAGCTTATTTTTTCTCACGATAAAAACCCCTTAAATTTACCATATTTTTGGCATTGGCTAACTTTTTTATTTATGCAACAATACCCCCATCAAGCTTGAATAAAAACAAATAAAGGTCAATGTAATGCAACAAACTACACCCGAAAGAAAAAAGCTAAGAGCTTATGAGGTGGCAAAGATTTACGGAGTAAGCCAAAGCACGATCTGGAATTACACTAAAAAAGGATACCTAAAGCCTGTAAAGGTGGGCGAGAGAGTAACCCTATTTGACGCTTTAGCGTGCGATCAATTCTTTAACGGCAAGAACGCGGAGCGAGACAATGAGACAGGCACGCACAAATAAACAAATCCTGGTAAGGATAATGCTGGACCGGGGCGAGGTAACAGCCTCAGACGTAGCTCATATAAGCAACTCTAATCAATACTTCGTAGAACTCGAGAAGCTAGGCATAAGCGATAGCAGACCGCACAAAAGAGCCAACGGCACTAACTGCAAGATGAGGTTTATCAAAGATCGCAAAAGGGCGCAGGCGTATTTAAACGCCTACAAAGTAGCCGAAGCGATAGCCGAGTATGTCGATGAGGTGCAAGATGTCAAAATATGAGGAGCTAAAGCCCTATCTAAACCGCGACGCCGTAGCAAGCATAATCATAAATTGCGGTTACAGCATAGACAGGGCTTACAAATTTAAGATTAGAGACGAGAGAACGCCTAGCGCGTCGATAGATAAAGACGGCTACATAAAAGACTTCGGCGGAACATTCGGCGGCGATGTATTCGCCTTTTTAAACGAGATTGTAGGCTACTCGAAAGCAGAAGCCCTACAAATAGTCAAATATGCTTTAGGAGCGGAATGATGACAAAAGATATACAAAAGGTAATAGATACCGGAGCTAATGAATACGGATTAACCGAGCTTGTAAAAATAGACGTGGCCAAAGCCAAAGAGACGGCAAAATTTATTTTTACGAACGACAAAGAGGGCATATTTAGAGATTTCATTTTTAAGAGTATCGAGTTTTTACAAGAGCTGGAAACTCAAAAGCAGTTAGTGGATATGGTAACCGACGCGACCATAGAGGAAAATAGCCGGCTAAAAGGCGTAAGCGGCTACCAACCATTGACGCAAGACGAACTAAAAAACATAGAGAGCAACAGAGAGCTATTAACCGGAAATTTGAAGCTAGCGCAAACAATGCTAAATAATTTTTTGGGAGCTCATTACGAACCGCTTTACAAAAGACTAAAGGCTGAGAAATGAAATCAATCGAGGATTTTAAAAACGTAGCTTTGAGTAAGCCGGATTTAGCGCCGTGCGAGGGCTACCAAGAAGCGAGCGAGGCGAAGGATAGCATAGACCTTAATCAATATGCCGTAAAGCTAAGAGAGGCGTATTTAAATGCCTATACGAGGGTTAGTTTATGCACGCAGGAACAAACCGACGAGCTTTATGATCTTTATCCGTGCAATTTTCTAAGAGCGTGCAACGCGAAGCTAAGAGATATTGAATGTCTAGGCTATAACACGAAACACCAAAGCCTGGCGATCATTTTAAAAAGCGGCGATAAAACGCAAGCCATAGCCACAAGACGACTAAGAGACGAAGCCGGTAATATTGTCGAGGGCAAAAAGTGGATAAGAGCCAAATGGTCAAATAATGGCTTCATACCTCATCGCTTTAATAAGTCCGATGACGTGGTATTCATAGCCGAGGGTATAGGCGAGGTCGGACTATTTGAGATACTAAAAGCCTCTTACGTTTGTTTTCAAAATGCGGGCGAAATATCCAAATTTGAATACAGCACTTTAAAAGACGAAATATTAGAGGGGTTGAAAGGCAAGCGCGTAATTTGCTTCGTAGATAATGATGAGCCTAGTCAAAACGGCTTTAATGCTCTTTATCCGGTCATAGGGGGCGATCTTTACCAGGTCAGGTTTAAAGACAAGCCCAAAGGGTATGATCTAAGGGATTTAATCGTGGAGCTCTCAGACAAGCATAACCATAAAGAGCTTTTAAAAGCGTTGCAAAACGAAATCAAAGCAAGACAAGAGAGGGTTTAAAAATGAACGGCGGATTATTAAATTTTTCAGACGACGACTTTATCAACGCACCAAAGGCACAGCCGGTATATGAGAATACTCCGACAAAGCCGGGCATAAGAATAAACGATGAGGTAAAAAAGAAAGGCAAAGTAAAGCTAAATTTTAACTCTTTATCGGAATTCAGGATTTATCCCGACGAGATAGCAAACTTTAACCCCGTTTGGCTCATAGACGATTTTTTAATGGAGCAAAGCATAACGACGATATACGCCACCGGAGGAAGCGGCAAGAGCTTTTTAGCTCTAGTTTTAGGCGTGTGGCTCTTAGACGCTCAAAAGATAAACAGACTTATCTATTTAGACGGCGACAACGGCTACACCACGCTAAAACGTAGGCGTGTCGATGAAATACTAAAAACCTACTCAAAGATAGAATACTACCCGCTCTTTAAGCAAAACAGCGAGGGGCAGTCGATAGACCGATACAGCGTATTAAGTGACCTAGCCGAGAACCTTGCGCCAAATGAACTAAAAGGAACGCTAGTTATCATTGATAGTATAAGAGACTTCATCAAAGGAGACTTAGGAAGCGACAGCGTAGTAATGCCATACCTCAACAGCCTAAAGGCATTTAGAGACAATGGGGCTACTGTAATATTCTTGCACCATCAACCCAAACAAAGCAAAAACCCCGATGAGAACAACGAAGCCTACAAGGGGGCGACAGCCTTTATCGATAGCGTAGATACTGCATATTTTCTATCCAACAAAACCACCGACCAGGACAAAAGCGAGGGCAAGCTGGCCGTAACTCTAAAGCCCACCAAAGCAAGAAACGGCGCTGAGCATAAAGCCTTTATTATCAATGGAGCTAATTTTAAACTAGTGCAGGCTGATTATTACAAATATGCCCTAACCGATAAGGAGAGATACACGCTCGAGCTTGCTCTACAAATCATCAAAGATAACCGTATGGGAATAATCCAAAGCGATCTGGCTAGAGAGATAAAAAGCCTAGCTAAAGCGCAAGCCGTAGAGGTATTGTCGAATAATGCCCTGTGGGAGTTTCTAAAACGATATGACGAAAAAGAATACATCATCATCAAAGGGGCTAGAAACTCAAATATCTACAAGCTCATAGACGAGAATGCCAACACGATAAACCCTATGCCTTACAATGCCGTGGAAGCATACGAATTCAAAGAATAACCGATAAAGGGCTAGACCTGTAAAAAGGTAAAGCCCTGCCCTCATAAAAATAAATACATAAATAAATTTATATCTATTTATATTTTTATATGTATTTATCTCCATATTTCAGTTTTTTAGTTTTTTTCAGTTTTTTTTAGTTTTTTAGCGAACTTAAAAAACTCAAACCCCTTGCTATTACGGGCTTTGCAAGGCTTTTTATTTCAGTTTTTTAAATTTTAGTCTTTTTTGCATTTTTATCCTTTTATCGGTTTATTTCAGTTTTTTAGACAGAGTTTCGCATACGTTAAAAAACTAAAAAACTGAAAAAAAATAACGCTCTAAGCCCCTAAAATACGTGCCTCTGAGTTTTTTAACCTTTTTAAAAAACTGAAAAAAACTGAGCTTTAAGAAAAAAACAAGATTAAGACCTCATCCCTACCTTTAAAGGCAAAAAACACACCTCGATTTCAAAGCGAGAATAAATCAAAATAAATCAGTCGGACAAAGAAAATTTAGCCCAGTCCGAATAATGCTCCGTAGTCAAACTCAAACGGCTTGATTTTGAATACTGAATAAAAAGACATACAAAGACATCAAAAAGAGCTAAAATCAAACAGAGGGCTTTATTTTGCGCTTAAATACGATGAGGCAGATTTAATCTAGTCCATAGGCGCATTATGCCCTAAGTCAAATTTAGCCAGCTAGGTAAATTTAACTTAGGTAGCTATCGGGGAGAGGTTTAAAGCGGTGGGAAAATTGGATTAGGGGCGATGAGGTTAAAGGTCTTTAGTTAATTCTTTGATTTTTTCGTAGCGAGTGGATTTTTCGTAGCACACTAAAAACGGCTCAACCCAAGACGGAATAGGTTTTTTTTCGTCATTCCAATTGTAAATACTACCTGCGCTTAGTTTTGTTAAATTTGCAAAATCATTGACCGATAAGCCTAAATCGCTCAATCTCTTTAAAAAATCGCTTTTTAGCATTTCCGCCCCTTTGTAAAATTTGGCTAATTGTAACATTTTTAATCAAAAATGTAAAATATTATCAAAATATCTCATCAAAGATTGTAAAACCACTTGACTTATTAAATCAAAGATGATATTATTTTATCAAATATTTAATCAACGATGAAAAACTTACCACAAAGGAGACCCAATGCAATTAACATTCGACATAGCCGACGAGCTAGACCTAACCAACGAGATACCGAGCGCGCTAAACGCCATTAGTGCTTTAGTGCTAGCCTTGCCGTATTTTAAAAAGCACGCAGGCATTAACGACGCTACCGTTATGAGCGCAAGCTACTTTTTAGCGGGTGCGATCGATGACGTAGCCCAAGCGGTGCGAGATTACGCAGATAAGAAAATATCCGAGCAAAAAGAGGAGGTAAAGAAATGCTAATACTAGCCAACCCGGACAGACCGACGACCAAAGAGGGCTTTAACGCCCTTATCAGGCAAAATAACGGCGGCAGCGATGAGGTAAGCGAGCAAATAATATACAACGTGGGCTATTTAGTCTAGAGAGCCTGCTAGCCGATAAGATGATACTACAAAGCAAACTAAGCGAGCTAGAGCAAGCTTACCGTACTGCGTCGGAGAAGTGGGGCGAAGTATCGGACGAAGCATACGAGCTAGAGCAGGAATTAATCAAATTAAAAAGCAAGCAGAGCCGAGGAGCAAGCAATGAACAAAAGAGACTTTAACCAAGCTTTGAGATATTTGGCTAAGGGCGCAGACGCGCCCAGCTACTCGCAGTTAAAAGATTTCGCTTTTAGGTTATGGGCTAGCTTGCACAAGCGAGGCATTGAGCTAGAGCGAGCAAGGGGCGACAAGGCGTGCGAAGCGTTTAAAGCAGAGATAGCAAAGAGAGAGGCAAAGGGAACGGCGGACGCATTATTTGAAACGGGCTTACAAGCATACCGATTATTTAATTATTACGCTAGCGAGTGCGAAAAGCTAG
>CAUPYN010000041.1:0-11571 GCA_963515575.1 uncultured Campylobacter sp. | reverse complement strand
ACTACCTCACCTATAGCGTCTACGTGGCCTTGCAGCAGATGCCCGTCCACGCGGTCTGCTAGCCGCATCGCTGGCTCTATGTGGACGCGTCCACGCAAATTTTCCGTCGCGATGTGCGCTCTAGTCTCGGCGCTAAGCTCCACGCTAAAGCCGTCTGCGTGCAGCTGCGTCACGCTAAGACATGCGCCGTTTACCGCGACGCTATCGCCTAAATTCGGGCGGTATGCAGCTTTTAGTCGTAGGGTATTTTGCGAATAGCTCGCAACCTGCGCGATCTCGCGGATTAGTCCGTTAAACATTTTTGGCCTTTAAATTTTTTAGCGATTTTAGCGGTTTTAGGCTCATAAAAGGATAAATTTAACCCAAATTCCGCAGCTAAAAAGAGGCAAAGCAAGAGCCGTAAAAAATAGGCGCGCGGCGGTAAAATTTGGCGTAAGCGACCTAGACAAAAGGCGCTAGCTGGGGCAAATACGCGCTAAATCTAAGTCGCTAAACATAGCTCTCCGCGTCGTTGCCGCCTATGGCGCGGGGAATCCAAGCTTGCAAAGCTAAAGCAAACTACCTGCTTGGGAAGGATATTTTGCGGCGCTGATTTAATTTATCCGCTAAAAATCGCAAACGCCCGTAAAACCCGCTTTTAAGCCTACTGCGCTTATCGTAGATTCTCTTTAGCTTTGCCGCCTGGAAGCTTAAGCGTTTTGGGCTTTGTAAATTTTTTCAAAATATCTATATTTAAGTAAAGCTTGCCGTCCTTTACGAGGCGGTTTTTGCTGGGTTTTATCTAGAACCCCCTGCCGTTTTGCGCGGTAAAATCGGCGTCGCAGTTTATACCCGCGATGCGCCAGGGAGGCTTAGCGCGGCTGTAAGCATAAATTTGATTTAAGGGTTAATATTTTTATTTAAGGATACACAAATTCGTTCTTTTAACTAGTCTGCTTTTTAGCTTTAAGCGTCATTTACTCGCGGGGATAATAAATTTTAATGTTATTTAATATTGCGTAGGCTAAAATACGAGTTTATTTAAGGTAAAAACGTGAAAAGATCAAGGTTAGGACTACTAGAAACGAATGTCGTCTCATCTTTAAGCAATGACGAAATCGCTAAATTTAACCGCCGCGTCCTAACTAAAGGCAGCACGGTTTACGCTGAAGGCATCAGCGTCGCGATATTTAAAAGCGGCTCCGGCAAGCTCGCGTTTTTTGAGGACGGCGAGGAATTTATCCTTTATAACCTACAAAAAGACAACATCACGATCCTAAGCGACGCCTGCGCGCTGGAGATTTTAGAGGATAGCGAAATTTACTTCATCGACGTGCGCGACGTCGGCGAACTGCTAAAAAACGAGCGTTTCGCAAAGGCCTATGCCGACTCGCTCGCAAATATCGCGCTTTTACAACACCAAATCATAAAATCCATACTCTTTGAAAGCGCCAAAGGCCGCATAGCAAACTTCCTCATCGAGCTTGCCGCAGAGCAAAATTTGACCCAAAACGGCTACAGATACGTCTTTTTACCGTTTTCGCTTAAGGTGCTTTCTAGTTTCGTGGGCTTAAAGCGCCAAAGCGCCAGCACCGCATTTAACGAACTCATAAAAGAAGACGTCATCAGGCGCATCACGCCGCATGAAATTTAGATAATAGACTTTGAAAAGCTGCAAAAATATACGAATTAGAAAAAATTAGCCGCTTGTTTCGGTTCTTTTGCCGCTTTGCGGTAAATTCAAAAACAAATTTAATATCAAATCGCCCTCGTATCGTCGCGATAAATCGTTATTTGAAGGCTTTTGTTTATTTTTGATTTTTGATTATTTACTATTTAGAAGCGCTTGGTTGCTTAAGAGATTGCCGTAAATTTATAGACGAGGATTTTTACCGAATTTGCCCCAAACGCTATTTTGGCTATTTTAGAAAACCGAGTGTAAAAACGCCGTAAGGATAAAATTTAATGCTAAATTTTAGTTTTATATTTTAAGTAAGTCTTTACAGTTTGAGCTATTTGGAAAAATCTGTCGCGAGCCTCTAGCGATAAAACCATGGAGCCAAATTTTGACCGCGTCCGTTTACCGAGCGGTTTTTGCCCCGTTTGGCCGCTTTTGGATAATTTCAAAAACGCCTAACGAGACGTGCAAATTTCATGCTTATAGTTTTAATTTTTGCCCAAATCAAACCACATATCAAGCCCGTTAAGCCAGCTTGAATCAAACGCCAAGGCAAGATAAATTTAAACCGTCGGCGATTTAAATTTATCCGCATTTATCATTATTGCCTAGTTTTTAAAATTTAGGCTCAAAATCCGTAGCTGCGTCGCACACTGGCGGGGCGGGATTTACGAGCCTTATATTTAAGCTATTTTCCGCCTTTTGCAGCATTAGATTTTTGCTCGGAGCCGTTTAAATCAGAGGCGCTACCTAACTTTTCGCCGCTACGCAGAGGCTGGGCGATATTTTGTATCCCGCCGTTTAGGTCGATGCCTACTTGCTTCATTAGGTCGTCTATTATAGGCGCGTTTACTTTATAGTTTAAAGACGCGTTTACGATTTGATCGGATAGCGATGCGCCCGCGTTGCTAACGCTCCCGTTAGCATTCAAGCCAGCACCGCCCTGATTTGCGCCGCCAAGGCCCGCCATTTGCACGATTTTGATAGAGTCGATTTTCTCCGCCGGTTTTACGACCTGGGCGATGATTTGCGGCATAAACTCGACCAATGCAAGCTTAAATCTATTTTCCAAAATCTCCGCGGAGACGATGTTTTCGGCGTTATTTATCTCGGTTTTACCTTTAGCTTCGACCTCGTAGTTTAGCCTATTAGCTTCGGCGGTTATCTTTATAGCTTCAGCTTCGGCGGTAGCCTTGATTTTTAGCGCTTCGCTTGCACCCATAGCTTTAATTTTAGCAGCTTCGGCTAGGTTTTCCTCGGCTTCTTTTTCAGCCTTTGCGGCAACGGTTTTTTCGATAGAGAGCTGTTCGGCCTCTTTTTGCGCTTCGATTAGCGCTAGCTTTTTAGCGCGCTCTGCCTGCTCGGTCTCGGATGAAGTTTTGATTTTTTCAAAAGACGCGGCTTCTAGCGCCTTTTTCTCGTTGGCTAGCGTTTTAGCCGCGGCCTCCTCTTCGACTTTTTTAGCGATTTCTATATTTTTGCTCTGATTTGCCAGTTCGACGGCTTTTTCTTTGTTGATCTCGGCTTCTCTGATGGCTCTTGCCTTTTCTATCTCGACGGTTTCGATGGCGCGCGCTTTATTTATCTGAGCTTCTTCGATAGCTTTGTTTGCTACGATCTTGGCTTCCTCGGCCTCTTTGCGCCTACTTTCGGCCTCTTTTGCCCTTAGTGCCTCTTGCTCGGCTTGGAAATTTGCTATTTTTGTTTGCTGCGTGGCCTCGGCCTCGGCTTGTTTTCTTTGGATTTCAAATTTCTCCGACTGCGTTTCGTAGTTTTTCTGCGCTATTTGCACCTCGGTCGAGCGTTCGATATCGTTTCGTAGCTTTTTGCGCTCCTCGATAGTCTGCGTTAAGCTGGTCAAGCCCTCTGCGTCAAAAGCGTTGTTTTCGTTGAAAAACTCTTTTGCCGTTTGATCAAGCGACGTGAGAGATACGGACTCTAGCTGAAGGCCGTTTTTAGATAGATCGGCTTCGATGGCGTTTTTGACCTGCGAGCTAAATTCATCTCTTTTTTCGTGTAGCTCTTTCATCTCCATCGAGCTTGCTACCGAGCGGAGCGTGGCTATGAGCTTGCCTTCTATCAGCCCGGTTAGCTCTCTTAGATCGACCGTTTTTTTACCCAGCGTCTGCGCCGCACGCGAGATAGACTCTCTATCCTCGCCCACTCTGATATAAAAATCAGCCGTGATATCTACGCGCATCCTGTCTTTGGTTATGAAGCTATCGCTTTTAGAGCGAGCTACCGTGACTTTCATCGACTGCATATTTATGTCGATATAATCATGCAGTATCGGCAGTATCAAAGCGCCGCCGTCTACTACGACCTTTTCGCCGCCAAATCCCGTTCGCACGAACGTAAGCTCCTTTGTCGTCTTTCGGTAAAGCCTTGAAAAAACGATGCCTAAGATAACGATAGAAAAGAGTCCTATGCCGACAAATACGGCTAAAGACGTCATCCCGTCAATATTCATACCACTCTCCTTTGATTAAATTTATGATTTTTTCCTGACGTAAAAGTTATTTTTTTCGATTTTAACGATGAGCGCGGTATCGCCTTTTATAAGCTCGTTTTCATCGGCAGCTCTTGCAAATACGAAACGCTCCTTGCCGTTTTTATCCGTGACCTTGACGTCTCCGCCTTGCTCTTTTGTGATTTTATAGTCCTTTACTTCGCATTCGCAGCCAAGAAGCTCCTTTTTACTAAAGGCCGACGTTTGCACCTGAGGCAGGTACTTTGCCGCGAGCAAGCTCACCCATCTAGTCCAAGCCAAAGCGGCAAAAAACGAAACCGCGGCGATAACCGCGCTCATATACCACGCAGGCGAGGCTAAGCCGTAAAAAACGCTAACGATAAAAAGCCCGCACGCTCCAAAACTCATAAGCAAAATCCCGTAGAAAACGGTGCTAGGCACGCCGCCTTTGTTCGCCCAAGCTAACAGCTCTGCACCGGGCGCATCGATGCTCTCGGCTCCGTCAAACAGCCCGTTTAGCGGCTCAAGCACCGAAAATCCGGTCATCATCAAAATAACCTCAAGCAAGGCAAAAACTACGACGATAACCAGCGGAACGGAAAATATAAGATTGTTGCCAAGAAGCTCTAAAATTTGATCCATTTTTTTACCTTTTTTAATTTACCGCTTGCGAGGTCAAATTTGACCTTAGCTACGCTTTATTCTATGCTATACACGTCGCTTTGCTCTATTTTTTCTAGCTTATTTACCTTGCTTTCTAGCGTCTTACTCATCTGCGCGATTTTAGCGATATTTTCTTTCATCTTCGGCAGCGCCTCGTTTTTAAAATTTTCTATCTTATCTAGCGAATCTATCATCAAATTTATCGCTTTTTCGAGGCTCTCGTTATCTAGCGCGCCGCCTGCGACCTTTGCCGTCACTTCTGTCGCCGTGTCGTTTACGTCCTGCGCGTTTTTTAGGATGACGTCGGTAGCTAGCTTGTCCATTTCAGAAACCGCTTTTAGCTGCTTTTTGCCTTCCTGTGCGGCGCTTGCGATATAGACGTTGGTTTTTAGCGCGGTGATGCTAGTTGTGATCGTATTTTGCGTAGCGAAACTTAAAAGCGAGTTATTGTGCTTGATAGTAGCGTAGTTTGCGAGGCTTTGCTGCATCACGACTAGCACTTGACGCAAATTTTGCAGATGCATACGGATGTAAAATAGCGCCTCTTCGAGGAGAAATTTTTTCTGCTCTTCGTCCGTTTGATTTGCCGCTAAATTTTCGATGAGCTCGTCTGTTTTGCTTAAAATTTCTATCTTGCCTTTTAGGCTTTCGATGATGAGCGAGAGCTCCTTTTGTTTCTCGGAGATTTCGGCGTTTCTAGCTTCTAAAACGTTTATCGAGTGCTTTAAATTTGCTGTGATTTCTTCAAACAAGCTCGACACGCTTTGATATTTGCTAGCCAGTTCGGCGGCTAGGTCTTTGCCGAGCAAGAAATTTATAAATTTCGCGCCCAGTCCGCTCTCTTTTATCTTATCGCTTGCTTTTATGAGCTCGGCGGAGTATTTTTTGACCGATTTTAGCGACTCGCCGACCGAGCTTCCTACGCTTTGGCTCATACTAAGCAGGTCGCCTACCTTCATATCCATATCGCCGTTTAGCTTCTCAAACTCGCCCAGTTCATCTTTGCCTAACGACACGATAAATTCTTTGGGATCATCAAATTCTTTCCTTTTTTCTATAAGTAAGGCGACGACATCTTGGGGCGTTTTAGCGATTTGATTCAAAGCTTGTCCTTTGCTTAAATTTGAGAGTTATTATAACTAAATTTGTACGCTTTTTGCAGGCTTGATAATAAACTTCTGTGCTTTATTAGCATAATTTACGATTAAATTTAGTAAAATCGGCAGAAATATTCCAGACAGAATAGGCGTAGTTTAACTTTAAAATTTTAATCCGTGAGGGCGCGGACTCGTCGTCCGTAACCGAAACGGGTTTAAAATTTTAAAGCTTGAAATCCGTCATTTATGGGGAATCAAAAAAGGATAAAAAATGAAAGAATTTATGAGTTACGAGGCCTCTCTTGAAATTTTGCACTCTACGCTGGCTCCCTGGGACCGCGTAGAAAAGGTCACTCTAACGCAGGCGCTTGATCGCCGTATCGCCATAGATATCGCGGCGCAGGATAACTACCCGGAGCGTCCCGTCTCGGCGATGGACGGATACGCGTTTGCGTGGCAAGAGGGCCTAAGCGAGCTAGATCTCATCACCGACCTACCCGCAGGTAGCGACAAAGGGCTAAAAGTAGAAGGCGTAAAATGCGTCAAAACCTTCACCGGCTCGCTAATGAGCGAGGGCACAGACACGCTAATCCCTGTCGAAAACGTCGAGGTATCAGGCGGCAAGATCCTCATTAAAAAGCCCGTGCCGAGGGGCTTTGCCGTGCGCGAGGTCGGCGAAAGCTACAAAAAAGGCGAAATCCTCATCAAAAAAGGCGCGACGATAGGCTACGCCGAGACCGCGCTGCTAGCGGAGCTTGGGATATTTAACGTTAGCGTATTCGTGCGGCCGCGCGTTGCCGTGCTAGCTACCGGAAGCGAGATAAAAGACCTCGGCGAACCGCTAGAAAACGCCGCGCAAATCCACAGCTCAAACCACGTAGGCATCGCGGCTATGGTACGCAAAATGGGCGGCGAACCCGTACTGTGCGAGATAGTGCGCGACCGCGCCGAGCTCGTAAAAGACGCCATCGTTCGCGCGCTAAAATCAGCCGACGTCCTCGTCACCACGGGCGGTATCAGCATGGGTGACTACGACTTCGTAAAAGGCGCGCTGGGCGAAAATTTCGACATCATAATAGACGGCGCCGCGATCAAACCGGGCCGCCACATCAAGGTCGCAAAAGCGGGCGAAAAATATATTTTTGCGCTGCCGGGTTTCCCGTACTCGGCGATGGTGATGTGCGTGCTCTACGTGCGCGTGCTGCTAAACGCGTGGTTTGGCGCTAGCGAGCCCAAAATCACGGCGATCATGGACGAGGACTACAAAAAGCGCTCGCCGTTTTTGGAGTTTACGGCGGTAAATTTAGAAAATCGCGACGGCAAAATTTACGTAAATCTGGGCGGCAAGAAACTGGGCAGCTCGGCGATCGTAAACAATCTCACAAATGACGCCGCGCTTTTAATCATCCCAAAAGAAACCGAATTTATCGCAAAGGGTGAGATAGTCGAAGTGCTAAAAATGGTTTAAATTTGAGTAAATTTAGCTTTTTGCGGCTAGGATGCGGAGCAAATAAACGCGCGGGCGCTAAGGCAAAAGCCGACAAAAAACCGGGCATAAATTTGGCGCGATTTTATAAAACGCAAGCGTAAATTTAGCACAAACAAAAGGTAAAAATGAAAGAGCAGATAGACCGCATCAAAGAAAAGCTAAAAATAGCCAAAAAAGCGGATAAAAAACTAAAAGTTTTCGGCGCAAGCAACCACAAATACGCCCTCAAAGCGCCGATAGAAGAAAAGAAATTAGCCTCGTTAGAGAAGAAATACGGCGTAAGCTTGCCCGCCCATTTTAGAGCCTTTTTGCTAGAGATCGCTGACGGCGGAGGCGGCTTTGACGGTAGCGCACCGGGGCCTTTTACGGCATCTACCCCATAAAAGACGCGCTAAAATTTAGCGCGCCGTATCTAGCAAATCCCTGCCTTTTGCGCCCTAAAATGAGCGATGAGCAGTGGAGAGCTATAGGAGGCTTTGCGTACGAGCAAGGGTGCGGCGACGAAGAAAGCGAAGAAGAAAAAATCCTAGGCGGCTTACTGCTAATCGGCACGCAAGGCTGCAGCTTTGAAACCGCTATCGTGATAGAGGGCGAGTTTCGCGGACAGATAGTAAATTTAGACTTTGACCTATATAAGCCCGTTTTTGCATTTGAGTCAAATTTCTTAGACTGGTACGAAAGGTGGCTAGACGAGGTGATATCAGGCGAGCTAAAAGACGGCGTCGGCTGGTTTGGCTACTATATGGGCGGCAGCGCGAGCGAGCTTTTGTAAATTTACGAAGAGGCGCGAAACAGGGGCGATACGGAGCTAAAAAACGACTGCCTTGATGCTTTGACGCATAAAGCTCCTCGCTTTGAGACGCAAATTTTAGATAAGATAGAAAGTTTTATCAAAAACGAGGCGTATAGCGAGGATTTTGCGAAGCTTACTAGTATCTTATGCGCAAACGATTTTGCGCGGGGTAAGGCCTATCTAGTGCGTCTTGCGCAGATTGATTATCTACTTTTTTTACAAATCATTCACTGGTGGGCAAAGGATAAAAAGGCCGCTAGCAGAGAGTTTATGTCTATAGCGGACGAAAACGCCGCGCAAATCCTAAACCAAAAGGATGAAGAGCGCGCGGAGCAGACGTTTAGCTTTTATACGTATTTGCTAGAAGACGCAAAGCTTGATTACGGAGCTAAGATCGAGCATTTTGCGACTAGCCCTAATTATTCCATTCGCGTTACGTGCTTTTACGCGCTGGGGCAGCTGAAAAATAAAAGCAAATATCTAAAAACGCTGATTTTAGGACTAAGCGACGAGGAGCCCTACGTCGTGACGATCGCCTTACAAGCTGTGTGCGGACTGACAGACGAGCGGCTGCTGCCTCATCTAAAAGCCGTCGCGCAGCGCTTTTTAAAAGATGACGAAAACTCCGTGGTTACAAATCTAAATCGCGTGCTAGAGCCATACGGTTTAGATAATAAAAAGATAAAAAAGATGGGATTTAAAACCGAAATTTAAGGAAAAAAATGGATGAAATTTTAGAAAAAATTTATGCGATAGAAGGCCTTGGAGAGCTAGAAAATTTTTTGTGCGAAAAGGGATTCAATTTAATGCGCGAGCCTCTGCTGGCGGAATTTGACCGATACGCCTTTTATCAAAATGCCATCGAGTGGAACAAAGCCGTAAAAATCTGCGAATGCCTAGCGATAACGGGCTGGGGCGAGCGCGAGAGCCTAGAAGCTCTTCGCGGTAGATATTTTAACGGGCAGTATATGACCTATTTTTTAAACGCTAGCGGCGAACCGCGCTTTGTAGAGGCGCACTGGTCAAAGCGCAAAACGGGGCTAAGCATGCAAGATAACGAGACGTTTTTTAACCCTAGTCCGGACGATAACGGCAAAACGCTAAAACGCCCAGTAAAAGAGCAAATCCAAGATGTCAAGCTAGCTAGCCAGCGCAACTGGATACCTAAAAATCCCATCCGCGTCTCAATCGGCATCAAAAACTGCTACGAAAACTCGCGCGCGGTGATAGATAGCCTGTTTAAGGAGCTCCAACCCGCGCTAAACGCCAAAATGAGGCCTAAAATTTACGGCAGCGAGATAAACTATATAAATTTAGACTGCTCGTTTAGTTTTGACGACGAGTACTGCCGCACGAACTACATCATAGTGCCAGATGAACCGCGCCTAAGCTCGCAGCGTGCTTGGGAGCTGATACACGAGATGATGAGCGAGGATGAGCGCCGTGCTGGAGGCTACTATCTGCGAAACAGGTTTGAGTACGCGCCGTTTAGAAAAGATACGGGCAAAACGGGCGCGCAGATATATTTTGAGCGCGAGTTTAGCAAGCTTTCGCATGCAGAGCAAAAGCAAAAAATATGCGAATATTTTTTAACGGCGCTAAAACAGATCGCGCGCAAACAAAGCAAGCTAAAATACGACTTTAAGACGATGATAGACGATTTTAGTAAAATTTTAGACGAATGGACGGTGACTGAAATTTAGCGGCCGATTTTAAATCAATGCGGGTAAATTTAGACGCTCTTGCTTGCTAAATGTCGTTATTTTATTGGGATTTGAGTTTAAATTCTCTCGCGTTTTGATTAAATTTAGCGATATTTAACCGACTTAGGTATTTTAATCAAACAATAAACAAAAAGTAATATTTAACCTGATTTTTGCTATAATAGACCTTTAAATTTTAACTAAAAGCGACTATCTTGAACGAGCAAATAATGTATTTTTTTAGAAAAAAGCCCTATTTTTTCTATTCGTTTTTTCCGGTCTTCGGCGCTTTATATAGCTTTGTGCTGGCGATTTTATTTTTAAAATGGTCGCCTTTTAAAACGGATATTTTTATCGTGCTATTTTTTCTTAGCGCGCTTTGGTTTGCGGCGTTTTATCTTAGCTACGCAAAAACCCTACCTACCTATAAATTTGAAAGAGAAAAGGAAAAATTTACGCTTTTAGAGGCTAGGGTCATTTCTGATTTTAGCCTGAGCGATAGAGAAAATATTTTTAAAAAGATAGAAGCGGTGCGGGTTTTTGTTAGAAAGATATTTTCAGACCAAAGCTTAGTTTCGGTTAAAATTTTAAGCCTGATAAACAAAACTCTATTTTTATACATCGAAAATTTAAGCATAATAAAAAGTCTAAACGCAGGGCTTAGCGCGGTAACTGGCGAAACTAAAAAAGAGCAAATCGTAAAAAAAGCTCAAGCATACGAATCCGCAAACGTAATGCTTTTAGAATACCTAGATAGCTACATAAGCGAGCTAGCGGCAAACAACCGAAACGATAAAGAGACCGCGTCCGTGCGAAACGAACTTGAGCGCATGCTGGTTTTATTAAAAAATATTAACAAAAAATAAGGAGAGAGCCGTGGAAAAAGCGGGCCAAGAGATACTAATAGACTACATAAAAGAGGATGCGAAAGATAGCAAAAAAAGCATGCAAAATTTGATCTTTAAAGATGATTTTAGCAAAGAAGACGAAGAAAAAATTTCTCAAAAAGCCACAGAGCTTTTAGCTTTTTTATCAGGCAAGGATAGTGCGCAGATAAGAGAAATTTTAGAAAGCGTTACGATCGAAGATGCGCAAAGTCTAGAGAGTTCTTCGTCGCTCTTGATGGGAAAATTTGCAAAACTAGACGACATAAAAGACGAGCAAACGCAAAATTTAAGCCGCTCCATAATAGCCCTAAACGAGGAGCTAGAGCAGATAAATCCGCACAGATTCGACTTTGATAAAAAAGGCGTTTTGGCATTTATTCCCTTTGTCGCAAAGCCGATAAACAGGTACTTAAAGAAATTTCAAAGCGCAAAAGAAGCGATAAAAGATACTCTTTCGCACATCGAAGACGGCGAGAAAATTTTAAGAGAAGACAACGCTCTTTTACAAGAAGAAAAACAATACTACAAACAAAAAGCCCTAAGTTTGCAACGAAAAGCCGTAGTGTTTGAAAAAATAGCAAAATCCATAGAGCAAAACGTCTCCAAACTAGACGCAAAAGAAAGAGAATTTTACGAAAATAACGTCTTACTAAATTTAAATAAAAAAATCAGAAGCATATATGAAATTTTAGCCGTTACGCAGCAGGGATTTTTATCAAGCGACCTCATCATAAACACAAACTGGGAGCTGATAGATAATATCTCAAACGTAAAAGCCGTAACCAAAAGAGCCGTAGAGATCGGTATCGCGA